>DATHRP010000222.1:0-3170 GCA_035465195.1 Afifellaceae bacterium
AGGGCGACGGGCCGGTATCGAGCCCTCCGACACGCTCAGGCTCGTCGGCAAGCAGGTCGTGGCGGCCCGCTGACACAGTGGCCTGGAACTTGCCATGGCCAGTTTCGGCGACGACGACACCTTCGCCGTGCGCGGCACCATCCGCCGCCCGCGCTTCGCCGATAAAGCGGCCGGCCCATGTGGCGATGATGCTTGCCGCATAGGCCGCGTCCTCGCGCCGGCTGAGGAGATGGTCGGCATCATCCAGCGAGACGAAACTCTTGGGATGTTTGGCGGCCAGGAAGATTTCGCTCGCGTTTTCGATGCCGACAACATCGTCTACGGGGCTGTGCAGCACCAACAGGGCCTTTCTCATCGTGCCGATTCGTTCGGCAAGGTTCTGCGAGCGAACGTCGTCCAGGAATTGCCTGCCGATTCGGAACTGTCTTCCGGCCAGGCTGACTTCGGCTTCGCCCTGCTCCTCAATACGCTCGATATCGGCATCAAAATTGCGGATCACATGCTCGGCGTCGGCCGGCGCACCGATCGTCGCCACGGCCGCCACTTCGGGTATCTCGCCGGCAACGGCAAGAACGGCCGCGCCGCCGAGCGAGTGGCCGATCAGGATTTTCGGAGCTACGGCGTTGTCGCGAAGCCAGTCGGCCGCGCGGATCAGGTCACCGCAATTGGACGAGAAATCGGTGTTCGCGAATTCTCCCTCCGAGGCGCCGAGGCCGGTGAAGTCGAAGCGCAGCACCGCGATTCCGTGCCGGACCAGTTCGGAGGCTATGACCCGGGCAGCGAAGATATCCTTGGAGCAGGTGAAGCAGTGCGCGAAGATCGCAGTCGCCACGAGCTCACCGGCAGGCCTGTCGAAGCGTGCGGCGAGCGTCGCGCCCTGGCTACCCTTGAAGGAAACCTTCTCTGGTTGCATGGGCATGACCGCTTCCTCCCTAATCGCCGTGCAGCGGACTTCCGCCTTCGGCCTTCCCGGCTTCATCCAGAAGACGGCCGATCCGCTCCTCCTCGTCGGCAGACAGCCGCGTTGCCCGGTCCCGGGCTGCCTGCGGATCCGCGCGAAACAGGCGGTAGGCCACGAATCCGGCGCCGAGCAAAGCGAGTGCGAAGGGTGTGAGCCACAGGATCAGCGTCGAAGGATCGAAAGGCGGGCGGAGCAGGACGAAAGCGCCGTAGCGTTCAACGACGAATTCCAGCACTTCCTGATCGCTGTCGCCGGCCACCAGACGCTCGCGGACGAGCAGACGCAGGTCTTTTGCCAGATCGGCATCGGAATCGTCGATCGACTGGTTCTGACACACCAGGCAGCGCAACTCGGCCGAAATGATCCGTGCCCGCGCCTCAAGGGCGGGATCGGACAGGACTTCGTCGGGCTCCACGGCCTTCGCAGCCTGGAACGGCAAGGTCAGTGAAAGAGACAGCACGATCAGGATACGGGCAATCATGCCGGCTGCCGTGCCTCGCTCTTCGCCGTATTGCGCCGCCTTTGGGGCGCTCCGATGCGAAGCCTCCGGTCGGTCAGCGACACGCCGCCGCCGAACGCCATGATCAGGGCACCGATCCAGATTAGGGTCACCTGCGGCTTGTAATAGGCCCGCACGACGAGGCCGCCGCCTTCACGCGCATCGCCGATGGTGAGATAAAGCTGCGAGGCGCCGCGATTGTGGATCGCCGCTTCTGTGGTGGTCATGCGCCTCGCCGAGTAGAAACGGCGTGACGGGGTCAGCATGACCGGATCGGCCCCCTCGCCCGATATCCAGGCAAATCTGGCCACTTCCTCATTGTAGTTCGGCCCGGTGCGCGGAACCGTGCCCTCGTAGCGCAACGTTCCCTGGTACTCGATCGTGTCGCCGGGCTTCATGACGGTGATCGTCTCCGTGCCGAACGACGTCACGCAGACGATGCCGATCAGGCATACACCGAGGCCGCCATGCGCCAGCATCGTGCCGAACGCCGAGCGAGGCAGGCCAACGAAACGTGACCAGCTGACGTCCGCGCCGGTGCGAAACAGCCTGGTGCGGTCGGCAAGATCGCCAAGAGCACCGCCGATCAGCCATACGGCCAGCCCGATGCCGAGCGCCGGCCAGAGCGTCTTCAGCGGATCCCCGTCCACGGTCATCGCGAAGGTCAGAGCCGCGGCGGCAATCGAGACGGCCATTGCCGCCCCGAGGCGTTGCGCGACGCCCGGCAGGTCCGCCCGCTTCCAGGCGAGCATCGGACCGAACGGCATGGCAAGCAGGACCGGCAGCATCAGGATACCGAACGTCAGATTGAAGTATGGCGGGCCGACAGAGATCTTGCGGTCGGCGAGCGCTTCAAGCGCCAGCGGATAGAGCGTGCCGAGCAAGACGGCGGTGGTCGCGAACAGGATGAAGATATTGTTGAAGACAAGCGCGCCTTCGCGGCTGATCGGATGGAACAGGCCGCCCTGCTTCAGAACCGGCGCGCGCCATGCAAACAGCATCAGCGAGCCGCCGATGAAGGTGAGCAGGATCAGGAGAATAAACAGGCCGCGTCCCGGATCGGCCGCGAAGGTGTGGACCGATGTGAGCAGACCCGAGCGCACGATGAACGTGCCGAGCAGCGACAGAGAGAAGGTCAGGATGGCGAGCAGGATTGTCCAGATCTTCAGAGCACCGCGCTTTTCCATGACGATCGCCGAATGCAGGAGCGCCGTGCCGGCGAGCCAGGGCATGAAGGATACATTCTCCACCGGATCCCAGAACCACCAGCCGCCCCAACCAAGCTCGTAATAGGCCCAGTAGGACCCCATGGCGATGCCGACGGTGAGAAACATCCAGGCGGCGAGAGTCCAGGGACGGACCCAGCGCGCCCAGGCCGCGTCGACCCGTCCATCGATCAGCGCGGCAACGGCGAAGGCAAAGGAAATGGAAAAGCCGACATAACCGAGATAGAGAAGCGGCGGATGGATCGCCAGGCCGATGTCCTGCAGGATCGGGTTGAGGTCGCGGCCCTCGAACGGTGCATCGGCAATCCGCACGAAAGGATTGGATGTCGCCAGTATGAACAACAGGAAGGCGGAACCGATCCAGCCCTGGACCGCCAGCACCCTTGCTCTCAGCGTATCCGGCAGGTTGCCGCTGAAGACCGCGACGAGCGCGCCGAACAAGGCGAGGATCAGCACCCACAGGAGCATCGAGCCCTCGTGATTG
>DATHRP010000223.1:0-17911 GCA_035465195.1 Afifellaceae bacterium
GACCTTAATCCCAACTGTCGACCACAATAGACAAGATCGCCGTTCGGTTCACGCATCGTGGATGGGGCAACTAGCGTTTTTGAGCTGGTGTTGCTGTTTCACCACACATGCACGGAAGTTGCATTCTCCTCCCGCTTACAGCCACGAAGTCACCAGCCTTGGCGCGTTCTGCAGGAACCTCAACCGAACGTGCGCGCTTCCCAGACCCCGGCCAGCTTCGTGATGGAGGAGATCAACGAGACCACGGCGCTGCCGCTGAATTACGCCTGGCGGAATATGCGTGACGGATGACGCCCGGGCGCTGCCGTTTTCCGCGGCGGATCTGCCGGATCGAACGGAACCGATTCGCCGGGAGGCCAACCTTCCAGTGAACTGGTAAGACATCGCCGGGCCGTCTACACTAGCGACGAACTGGGGGCTTGTCGGGGCCATGAGATCGGGCGACGAAGCGGTGACCGCGGATATTTCCGAACAGACGGATACGCTGGCAAGGATACGCGGCCGGGAAGCCGCGTTGCGCGAGATCCTTCGCGTGATAAGCCAGAACCGCGAGGACGAGCAGCCTGTCTTCGAGGCGATCATCGAAAACGCACAGCGGCTCTGCGGGGCGAACATGGCGAACATCGTCATGGGCGAGGCAGGCGGCGGCCCGCAGGTGATGGTGGCGACCCGGGGCGGGACCGAGGAGACGATACGGATGTACCGCGAGGGCCGCTTCCCAATGGACCCCGAATTCTCTCTGGCGGCGCAGGCGATCGTCGAGCAGCGGATCGTTCACGCCCATGATCTGGCGGCGACCGACCTCTACCGCCAGGGACATCCGAACTTCGTCTCCCTCGTCGAGGACCAGGGCGTGCGGACGAACCTGCTGGTGCCGCTGATCTCGTCGCGGGGCGGCATCGGCTGCCTGATCCTGTTCCGCAACGAGGTCCGACCCTACTCGGACGACGAGATCGCGCTGGTGGAGACCTTCGCCGACCAGGCGGTCATCGCGATCGAGAACGTGCGCCAGTTCCGCGAACTGCAGACCCGGCTGGAGCGCGAGGCGGCGACGAGCGAAGTCCTCGGCGTGATCAGTCAGTATCGCGACGACGACATTCCCGTCTTCGAAGCGATTCTCGAAAACGCCGCGCGTCTGTGCAAGGCGCCGCACGCGTTCCTTCAGCTTCGCAACGCGGCGGACACGCATCTGGAGGTCGCCGCGCAGAATTTCGCGACGTCCAGCTTTCTGGACCTCCTGCGGTCCAATCCGATCCCGATACACGACAATGAAGGGTCCATTTCCGTCCGGGGGATGCATGCCGCAACCCCGACGCAATATGACGACATCCGCCTTCTGAAGGGTACCGAACTCTACACGCCCCAGCTCGGCTACGCGATGGATACGGAAGGGATGCGCACGGCCCTTTTCGTGCCGCTGAGATCCGAGGGCAAGGGCATCGGGGTGATCGTCCTCTACAAGCATGAAGTGGACCCGTTCAGCGCCGACGAGATCAGCCTGGTCCAGACATTCGCCGCACAGGCGGTCATCGCGATTGAAAACGTCAAGCAGTTCAAGGCGCTGGAAGCCCTGAACGCCGAACTCGGAGACCGGGTCGAGGAACAGGTCGGCGAGATCGAGCGGATGGGGCGGCTGAAGCGGTTCCTGCCGGCGGCGGTCGCCGATGCGCTGGTGAGTTCCGGCGACGAGACGGCGCTTGCCAGCCACCGTGCGCTGATCGCGACGCTCTTCTGCGATATCCGCGGCTTCACGGCGTTCTGCGAGACGGCCGAGCCGGAAGAGACCATCGAGGTGCTCCAGGCCTATCACGAGGAGATGGGAAAGCTGATCTCGGCCCACGGCGGCGGCGTGGACAAGCGAATGGGCGACGGGATCATGGTGCTCTTCAACGACCCCCTGCCGTGCGACGATCCCGCGGGCGACGCCGTGCGCCTGGCCATCGCCATGCAGGAGCGGATGGGCGAACTCTGCGCCGGGTGGAAGCGTCTCGGCCACCGGCTGGGCTTCGGGGTCGGCATCTCTCTCGGATACGCGACCATCGGCATGGTCGGGTCGGAGGGCCGTTACGACTACACGGCATCGGGAACCGCGGTGAACCTGGCCGCCCGGCTCTGCGACCGCGCGGAGGACGGGGAGGTCCTGCTGAGCCCCCGAACCGCCGCGGCGATAGAGGACGGCTTCCAGGTCGAGTCGAACGGGGAGATCACCCTGAAAGGCATCCGCGAACCTGTCGAAGTCTTCAGGCTCGTCGGCGCCCAGGGCGGAAATCGTTTGCCGTCGTGATCCGTATCGGGGCTTCGTGCCATCAGCGGAAATCGCCCGGCGCGCTATCGCTCCAGACGCGCCAGGGCCTTCCTGAGCGCTGCCCTGGTCCTGGTCCTGTCGGCGCGTTTGCCGTGGACGGAAATGATCACACCGTCGTCTTCATGGTGGAAAATGTCTTCCTCGTCCGCGCTTTCGTCACGCGTGCCCAGGACGCGATAGGTTCGTACCGGCTGGGAGAAGCCCTTCATGGTGATGGCCTCCCGCTCCTCGGCGAGCAGCCAGTCCTCCACCAGGCCATAGGTTTCCGCCGCCAGCAATATGCCGCCGGCATCCGCGTTCGCTTCCAGTCGGGCGGCGAGATTCACTTCATGGCCTATGATGGTGTAGTCCATGCGGTCGGGGCTGCCGAAATTGCCGACGGTGCAATAGCCGGTATTGATGCCCATTCGCGCCTGGAACGGCCGATCGATCAGCCCCTTGTCCCGCCAGCTCGATTGCAGCCGGTGCAGCTGCTGCTGCATCTCCAGCGCCATGCGAACGCAGGCGTCGGCATCCTCCTTCACGCCGGCGCTGACCGGATCGCCGAAGTAGCACATGATGGCGTCGCCGATGAACTTGTCGAAGTTGGCGCCATGCTTATCGGCGATTCCAGACATCAGCGTGAGATATTCGTTGAGAAGGCCGGTCAGCTCTTCAGCTTCCAGCTGATCGGTTATCTCCGTAAAGCCGACGATGTCGGAAAAGAAGACCGTCAGCTTCCTGCGCTTCGATTCGATCGCCACATCCAGATCGCCGTCGATGATCGATCGATATAGTTGCGGCGAAATGTATTTTGCCAGCTGTTGCGACACATTGCCGAGGGCGGTGTTGGTCTGCCGCAGTTCGTTGACCAGCCGCGTGTTCTCGATCGCGATCACGGCCTGGGCGGCGAACGTGCGCAGAAGGGAGAGCTGCTCCTCCGACAAGGGTCCCGGTGAGATCCGCACAACGCTCAGCACCCCGATCGCACTACCGTCACGCAGCATCGGCATCATCGTCACCGCGCGGTAGCCGGTCGCCAGGAAATTCTTCGCCCCTACACTTTCCCTGTTTTCCGCTACCGCGACTTCGGGAATATCGATTTCACGACCGTCCAGAATCGCGACCCCGTGCATGTACTCACGCGTCAGCGGGAACGGAAAACGCTGGCGCCATACGTCGGCGCGGAGAGCGTCTTCGTCCGCCACTGCCACGGCATCCACGACATCGCCGACCGGGAGCGCGATACTGATGGCTGATCCCGGGAACAGTCTGGTTCCGGTTCTGACGATCGCGTCGAAGACCGGCTGCGCCTCGCTCGGCGAACTGCTGATGATGTGCAGGATTTCATTGGTCGCGGCCTGGCGTTCCAGCGCATCCGCCAGTTCCCGTCTTACAATGTCGGTTTCGTGGATGCTCGTGGACGCTGGGTCGCTGCCGCGCTTTTCAGAGTGACGGTCTTGATTTTTCTTCATGTCAACTCCCTGGGTGCTGTCTTTCGCATCTCCGTGCTGCGGCTGGCGAGTGGGAGTTGGGATTCGCTTCGCTCAAACCACTTGTATCGTCAGCGATCGATCATGTGACCGCCATGCTACATCACAAACGGAGAAACCTTCCACTCTTTGGTGGCCGGATGTCTGCTTGTGGTAAGTGCCGGATGTCACCATGCCGGTCGGCGATTTCCGCTTCGCGGTGAACGGCGGACACGGTTCCCCGCCCACCGTTTGCAACAGTGGGCTCCGCCGCCGTTCGTTCCCGGAACGGAAAAGCGCAAAGGACCGTAGAGCCGTTCGCCGGAGCGGACCGGCACGAGACATTCCCTGATGTCCGCCGCCTCTTTCCCTGGTTGCAGTCGGGAATTTCCCTGTTTTCAGTCCGCGCATTTCCTGCTGCCGCTCGCAGGCTTTGCATGCAAGCATCTGATATCACAGGCAATTTCCGTACGGAGTGCGCCGTCTGACGGCCACTAACGCGGAAAATTCCCTGTTCTTTCCCTGTTCTTTACCCGTAGACGGGTCGGCCCACTACAACAGCGGGCTCACCAGCCGTAGCGCGTTCTGCAAAAACCGCTCGCCGTGGCCGCGCATGTCGACCGCGATCACCCGGTGATCGCGTGCGAAGTCTTCGATCTGGGGCCGGTATTCGATCACCGCATTGGTCCATACCGGAAGGATGACGAAGGGTCGCCTGCTGCCGCTATCGATGTCGATGACGCTCAGGCTCACGCCGTCGCCGGTTTCGACCTGCCGCCGGTGGTCGTCAAGGGTGACCATGGTCCCCGGATGCCTACCTTAAGCCTCTCCGGAGCGCAAATGATACGGAATCGGCGGCTAGAGATCAAAGGCGGGAACGGTCTCGCCGCCATATCCCTCTCCTGCAAAGCCCGCAGTTCCTGCTCGAAGTCGGGGGGCGCGAACGGCCAGCGAGACCTCGTGGTTGATCCAGACTCTACGCATGTCGAGGCTGGCGGTGCGTGACATGAAGAGCGCCCGTCAACGCCCGTTCGTTCCCGGGACGCGGCCGGGTTTTGGCACTTGGCTCCGCATTTTTGACTGTGTTAGGTGGGGCGATGCCCGGCATCACTTTCCGCTATGTCAAACTGACGAAGCGCATGGATTCCCTCGTGCGCACCAGGCTGTGGGCGCAGGTGCTCGTCGGTCTTGTACTCGGCATCCTGGTCGGCGCGCTTCTCGGACCCGATCTCGACCTGGTGGACCGCCGGACCGCGGGTCTCCTCGGCGCCTGGCTGGCCCTGCCCGGCCAGTTGTTCCTCGGATTGGTCGCGATGGTGATCATTCCGCTCCTTGCGTGCTCGATCATTCTCGGGATCGCGGGCGCAGGCGGCGGCGCAAGCCTGCGCGCGCTGGGATGGCGCCTGGCGAGCTTTATCGCGGTCACGACGGCGGCAGCCGCGGCGCTCGGTGCGGGTCTCGTCGCTCTGCTGGCGCCGGGCGACCTCGTTCCGTCGCTCTCCGCCGCGCCGGCGGTGCAGGTCCCGACCGGTCAGGGCGAGGACCTGCTGCAGGACCTTCCGGCAAGACTGCCCAACATGATCGTCGGGCTTATCCCGCAGGATGTCGGTTCTGCCATTGTCGAGCGTGACTTCCTGCCGATCGCGCTGTTCTCGATCTTCCTCGGCATCGCGTTCGTCAGCGCCGACGACAAATCCGCCCTTCGCCCGTTGATCGCGGTCCTTCAAGCCATCCTCGCCATCGCCATGACGGTCGTGAAATGGGCCATGTTCCTGGCCCCGTTCGCCGTGTTCGGCCATTTGGCCGAACTTGTCGCGACGACGGGTATCGGCACATTGATCGGACTGGCCGCCTACATGGCGTCCGTCGCACTCGGTCTCCTCGGGCTTTATGTCGGCTATCTCGTCGTTGCGGCGCTTCTCGGCGGGCTCTCGCCACTGGCCTTCGCCCGTTCGGTCGCTCCGGTTCAGCTTCTTGCCTTTTCGACTTCGAGCTCGGCGGCGGTCATGCCGCTCTCCATGGAAACCGCGATCAACGAACTTGGCGTCCCGCCTTCCATTGCGGGCGTGGTGGTACCCCTTGGCGCAACGATGAACATGGCAGGGACGGCGCTCTATCAGGCCGCCGCCATCAGCTTCCTCGCCCAGATATCCGGGATCGGGCTCGGATTCGGGGAAATCGCCCTGATCATCGTGACGCTCACGGTGACCTCGATCGGCGCGCCGGCTGCGCCGGGGGCGAGCGTCGTGATCCTGACTTCGGTGGCCGGAGGGTTCGGCATTCCGACCGTCGGGCTTGCCCTGGTTCTGGGTGTCGACCGCTTGCTCGACATGGCGCGCACCGCGGTCAACGTGACCGGAGACCTGGTTGCGTGCCGGATATTCAGGGATATAGGCGGCACTTCCGGAATGCCGCCCGCTACAACAGCGGGCTCACCAGCCTGAGCGCATTCTGCAGGAACCGCTCGCCGAACCCGCGCGCCGCCCAGACCCCCGGCTCCAGCCGTTCGGCATCGTCCATATAGCCCTCCTGCAGCGCCCGCAGTTCCCGGGCGAAGCCGGCGTCGTAGACGAACAGCGAAACCTCGTAGTTGATCCAGAGGCTGCGCATGTCGAGGTTGGCAGTGCCGAACATGGAGATCGCGCTGTCGACCATGATCGACTTGGTGTGCAAAAGCCCGCCCCTGAACAGGTGAATCTCCACGCCGAGGTCGAGCAGGTCGTCGTAGTAGGAGCGGCTGGCGTGGCGCGTGAGGAACGAGTCCACCTTCTCCGGCACGATCAGCGCGACGCGCACGCCGCGGCCGGCCGCGCCGCGGATCGCCCGGAGCAAGGATTCGTCGGGAACCAGATAGGGCGTCGTCATTATCAGTTCGCGGCGGGCGGAGCCGATCAGGTGCAGGATCATCTGCAACAGCCCGTCGTCGGTCTGGCCGGGGCCCGAGGGGATCACCTGGATGTCGGCCGGCCCGTCGGGCGCGACGAGGCGCAGGCCGGCGCCGGCGACGAGATCGTCAAGCGGTTCGCCGGTTTCCAGGATCCAGTCGCCGATCAGGGTGGCGGCAAGCGGCGCGACGACGGCGCCCTTCAGCCGAACCATGGCGTCAACCCATTCGCCAACGCCCGCGCCCTGCTTGAAGAAGCGCGGATCGACCAGGTTCATGCTGCCGGTCCAGGCGAGCGCGCCGTCGATCACGACGATCTTGCGGTGGAGTCGCAGATCGGTGCGGCCCACCAGCGTGCGGAACAGGCCGACCGGCAGGGCCGGGCGAAGCTCGACACCCGCCTGGCGTAGCCGCTCCGGCTGGTCGCCGCGCCACCAGGGGCGCGCGCCGAGCGCGTCGATCAAAAGCCGGCAGGAGACGCCGCGGCCGGCGGCGCGGATCAGCGCCTCCACAACCTCGTCGGCTGCGCCGCCCTCGTTCCAGATGTAGAACTCCATCAGCACGCTTGCCTTTGCCGCGTCGATGTCGGCGACGATCGCGTTCAGTATGTCCTGCGTGTCGTGGAAAAGGGTGAGCGCGCTGCCGCGCACCGTCGGCGAGCCGTGCAGCCGCTGTCCGAGCCGGTCGAGCTCCTCGGCGTCCGGCCGGTGGCGCGACCAGTCGATCCCGGCGATCCCCTCGCGGAAGGCGATCTCCTTCATGCGGTTGAAATCGATCCTCAGGCGGGCGATCCGCGCGGCGCGGCGGCGGCCGATCCGCCGCTCGCCGATCATCAGGTAGATCACCGCGCCGGCAAACGGCAGCGCCGTGACGAGCAGCAGCCAGGCCAGCGCCACGCCGGTCGCCGGGCGCTTCATGATAACCCGCACGGCGATGCCCGCCACCAGAGCCACGTGGGCGGCGAGAGTGAGCGTGGAGAGCTGCAAGAGGGCCTGCATCGGCGGACTATAGCCGAGGTCGCGGCCGGTTCGAGCCCGTTTGGCAGAAGACTTTCGGTTCGTTTATCCGGCTGACCCGGCGGATCAACCTGTAGCCCGGTCAGGCTTTTATGAAGCCGGTTTCGACGCCGCGCCATCGACAAGGCACCACGGATCGATCAGTCAACTTTTATGCAATTTTTAAAAGAGAAATTTGCGCATATCCCGGCAAATGATCGTTGATGATTCCTGTAGATTATCACTTGGTAAAAAAAAAGGGGTGAAGTTCCCGGTAATGCCGAGCAGCACAGTCTGATTCGATTTTAGGCGATGCCGCTCCGTTATCTGGACATGAACAGTTATGGAGACGATCGAAAATCCCGGCGGACGTGATCTGACCTTATCGGATCTCTTGCGATTTCGCGGTAACGGGCTCGTCGGGCCGCTTCAATTCGGACCGGCGGCATTTGCCGTTCGCGACAACCGTCGGTGGACGCGGATGACCGGATCTTTCATGATTTTGCTGGGCGCCGGTTATCTTCTCTCCGCTTTCCTGTTTGTCGGTGCAGCCCAGTGGCAGAGTATCTCCGAATGGCAGATGCTGGTTTTCCTGCTTGTCGGTTTTGCAGCTCTTGTCTTAATCGCTTTGTGCGCGGGAGTGACGAGCCTGACGGGAGAAATCGCTCTTATCGGCGCCACACTTTTCACGGGACTGCTGTTATTCTTTGTTGATCGGATCTACCTGAATTCAACCACCAATTTCGGGGCGCTTCTGGTTTGGCCGATCGTCATTCTGCCGTGGCTTGCGTTGTCGCGCTCGCCAGCGCACTGGATTCTCTGGACTTTTTTGGTAGCAGTCTTATTGGGCGTTGCATTGTCCACTTATCTGATACCGCCCGGGTCGGCGCTGGCGCCTCTCAGTCCCTTCATCGTCGCCGCCGTTCCGGCTCTTGCGCTCTACGGCGCTGAAACGCTTCGAATTGCGGGCTGGCCACGCAATGTCCTGCTGGCTGCCTTGCTCGGCATCCTGTATGCAGCGCTGATTCCGCATTTGTTTCCGGTTGTCAGGATGTTCGAAGCCTATGATGCAGGTGCGGCAAGCATCGTCGTCTACTCCGTAACCATTGCATTGTCGGTTTGGTACTACCGGTTTCGGGCACCCGATCGAGGCGGTTTCGCCATTGCGATATCGTTTGCCAGCCTTGCGCTTGCCGCCATAGGCAGCCGGTACATTCTGGACAGATTCGGGCAGAACCCTCTGGATCCGTCGGGACGGATCGGCTGGCTGTTTCTGCTCATCTGGATCAGCGCTTGCATGGGTGCCACCGCCGCGCTCCTGCGCCGGCAATTCAGAGCTGCCAGCTCGGGGGAAGACCATGCACGTTGACCAGCTTTACCGGCAGTTCAACCTTCAGCGTACGGCGATCACTCACGACGTCCACGTTCATGACCGATACGCCGATCCACCGACGTCCGCGTTCGTTCAAGCCCTGGCATCGCTTTCCGGCTGGCTGATCGGGCTGAGCGGCGTCCTGTTTGTCACGTCGCTGCTTTTCCAGCTTCACGGACTGGACATGTACACGCTTTGGCCAGCCAATTTCGGCATCGGCCTTGCGTTTGTTGTCTTCGGATGGTCGATGAGAATAATGCCGATACCGGAAAGCGTCGCAAACGGTCTGGTCATCGGCGGATTGGTCTTTGCTTCGCTCGCATCCACCATCTATTTTTCGGGCAGGGTTTTTCCGGCGTTTCTGCTGACCGCCGGCGTCCTTCTCTTGTCCATTCGCTTCGGCGCAAAACTGGAAATGCAGGGCCTTGTCGCCTCGATCCTGTCCGGCCTTATGGGTGTGGCCGTATTTCAGGAACTGGTCCTGCTCTACCCGATCGGCTCCGTCGGCTGGATATTCGCCCTCCAGGTGGCGGTCGGTGTCGTATTGTTCCTGTTCCCGCCGCGAATCGATTTGCGTCCCCTGGCCGGTGTTGCCCTGGTCTCAGGAGTCGTATCGCCGATGATCGGTCAAATCTTTCTGGAGCTCCCGGAAACGCAGCCCGCCATCCTCGCAGGCCAACTGATCAACCTTGTCGTCATGCTCTTCATCCTGGCGGTCGCCTGGCTCGGCTCGATTCAGGCAAGCCAGCGGATTGGCGTGATCACAATCGCGATATTGTGTATGCCGGCGACACTGATTCTTCCGCAACCGGGCTCGTCGGCACTGATCGTTCTCCTGCTGGCATGGTGCCGTGGTTCGTGGCCGATCGCCGTCATCGGCTGCCTATTGGAACTCGCATTCCTCATTCACTATTTTCAGGATCAGTCACCGAGCTTGCTCTACCGCGTGCCGACCATATTCGAGAAATCGTTGGTCGTCGGCTGTATCGGGATGGTGTTCCTCGCGCTTTCCAGAATCGTCGCCTTGTTCAGGCGAAGCCCGGTTTTCGGGCTCGACGGGGAATCCTGACAGCCCACCGAGACCGGAATCGCAAGATCGGACGCGCCGGGCGGCAATAATCCGCCCCGCCATTCGTATATTGCTCCAGATCAAACCGCCACACTATGCTTTGACCAATATTTGAGCGGGCGCGTCAGTCTGACACTGGCCTTCGGAACCCATTCCGGTCTAGATATGTGTCCACACGGTTGGAGCCTGTGCATGTTCGATTACCACTCCCATTTCCAGACGGCCGTCGATGCGCTCAAGACCGAGCGGCGCTACCGGATCTTCGCTGACCTGGAACGGCAGGTCGGCCGCTTCCCGCGCGCGATCTACCGGCGCGACAGGCCGGATGCCGAGCCGCGCGAGATCACCATCTGGTGCTCCAACGACTATCTCGGCATGGGCCAGCATGAGGCGGTCATCGGCGCGCTGCAGGACACGGCGGGCAAAATGGGCGCCGGGGCCGGCGGCACGCGCAACATCTCCGGCACCAACCATCCGCTGGTCGAGCTCGAGGCCGAACTCGCCGACCTGCACGGCAAGGAGGCGGCGCTCGTCTTCACCTCCGGCTTCGTCTCCAACGAGGCCGGCATCTCGACCATCGCCCGGCTGCTGCCCGACTGCCTGATCCTCTCCGACCAGCTCAACCACGCCTCGATGATCGAGGGCGTGCGCCGGGCCGGCACCCACAAGCAGATCTGGCGGCACAACGATCTCGAACACCTTGAAGACCTCTTGAAGGCCGCCGGCCGCGAGCGGCCGAAGCTGATCGTCTTCGAATCCGTCTATTCGATGGACGGCGACGTGGCGCCGATCGAGCGAATCGCCGATCTCGCCGACCGATACGGCGCCATGACCTATATCGACGAGGTGCACGCCGTCGGCATGTACGGCGACCGCGGCGCCGGTATCTGCGAGCGCGACGGCGTGATGGAGCGGATCGACGTGATCGAGGGCACCCTCGCCAAGGCGTTCGGCACGCTGGGCGGCTACATCACCGGCCGTGCGGCGCTGATCGACGCAGTGCGATCCTACGCGCCGGGCTTCATCTTCACCACCGCCCTGCCGCCGGGCCTGGCGGCGGCGGCCTGCGCCTCGATCCGCCACCTGAAGACCTCGTCGGCGGAGCGCGAGGGCCAGCAGCGCCAGGCGGCGCGCACCAAGGAGAAGCTCCGCGCGGCCGGCCTGCCGCTGATGCCCTCGGAAACCCACATCGTGCCGGTGCTGGTCGGCGACCCGGAACTCTGCAAGGCGGCGAGCGACCGCCTGCTCGACCGTCACGGCATCTACATCCAGCCGATCAACTACCCGACCGTGCCGCGTGGCACCGAGCGGCTCAGGATCACCCCCACCCCGTTCCACGACGACGCCCTGATCGACGAGCTGATCGGCGCGCTGACGGAGACATGGCAGGCCCTCGGCCTGCCGCTCGACGGCCCGACGACGACCGAGCAGGTCAACAAGCGCGCGGAGCTGTTCGCGGCGTCGGGTGGGTGAGAATAAGCTCAGCCATAGATGCATTCGAATGGACTGGCCGATCTTTCTCGTTCGGCCAATTTTTTGAGATGAGCGTAGCTTCGGCGGCCAGCTCCTTCACTATCCTTATCGCATGCCTTACGCGCTAAATTAGCTGAAGGAATGGAAGCGGACTGTAGAGCGCGAAATGATCGACATCGGGCAAACAACCTGCTTCCCCGTGAAAGTGAGCACGCCGATCGGATCTTTGCGGGATCTCTTGATGAGCGTGAACGCCGTTTTTGCGGAAAGCTTTCTTGCTTTGAACGGCGCTCCGAAAATCTATTTGAGAACCGATGAAAATCGGTTCTTTCCGGCCGTAATCGAAATGATTGAGTATTCTGAGCGAGGCGAAGTCGGCCGCGTAGTAATCGGAAAAGAAACAAGAAAACCTTCTACCCTCACTCTGGTCTCGGAGCTGGACAAAATCGAGAAGGTCGAAAAATTACAGATCCTCCTTGATGGAGTTTGTGCGGATAGCGGCATACGATTTCAAACGAGAAACGGAAAACGGCTGGTCGTTGTCGCTTCGGCATTCGCGTGCCACTTTTCATTTTTTGGCGACACTAAGTTTGACGGCGAAAGTGAGCCAGAATTTGCGCTTACGGAATATGCCGCCAAAGAGACTTGATTGTTTTTCGCCGAGAATATCTGGTCAGCAAAGCGATCATCTCAGGTGTTTGGAATTTGAAATAGCGCGGACGAGGTTAGGTTTCGCTACGCCGCCGCCAACGCACGCGCCAGTTCCGCCGCCAGCCGGGCATTGTTCAAGACCAGCGCGATGTTGGTCTTGAGGCTGCGGCCCCCGGTAAGGTGATAAATCCGGTCGAGCACGAACGGCGTGACGGCCTTGCCCGTGACGCATCTGCGATCCGCCTCCGCGAGCGCAGCGGCGATGTGGGTCTCCATCTCTCCGGCCGGGATCTCGACGGCCTCCGGCACCGGGTTGGCGACGAGGACGCCGCCGGGGAAGCCGAGCCTGCGCTGCATGGCGAACAGTGACGCGATTTCCTCCGGCGTGTCGGCGCGGAGCGGCGCGGGCAGGCCGCTGTCGCGGCTCCAGAACGCCGGGAAGCGGTCGGTGCCGTAGCCGATCACCGGCACGCCGTTCGTCTCCAGCACCTCCAGCGTCTTCGCAATGTCGAGCAGCGCCTTCGCGCCGGCTGAGACCACTGCGACCGGCGTCTGCGCAAGCTCCTGCAGGTCGGCGGAGATGTCGAAGGTCTCCTCCGCGCCACGGTGGACGCCGCCGATTCCACCGGTGGCGAAGACCCTGATGCCCGCAAGATGGGCGCAGATCATGGTGGCGGCGACGGTGGTCGAGCCCGCCGCGCCCCTGGCCAGCGCGAACGGCAGGTCGGCGCGGGAAAGCTTCATGACGTCATCCGCCTTCGCCAACCGCTCCAGTTCCTTCGCCGAAAGGCCGACACGGATCGCGCCGTCCATCACGGCGATGGTGGCCGGCACCGCGCCCGCCTCGCGCACGGCCTTTTCCACCCTTGCTGCCGTCTCGACGTTCTCAGGCCACGGCATGCCATGGGTGACGATGGTCGATTCCAGCGCAACCGTCGGGCGGCCTTCGGCCAGCGCGTCGGCGACTTCGGCTGCGAGTTCGAGCGGCGGTGACGTGGGGTCGGTCATGGTTCGGCGGTCCGGCAGTAAAGTTGACTTTGCACAGACATGAGATCGGCTAAGATGGCAAGCCGCCGTTGCGGATTTGCAGGTGCGAAATCGCACGCGGCCAAGCCAACGCGAAAACGGGAGCGAGGATGGCAGTCTCGGCCGCCAAAGCCGATGAGATGCTGACCGCCGCCATCGAGCGGCGGCGCGACGACCTCGTCGCGCTGACGCAGGACCTGATCCGCATTCCGACGCTCAATCCGCCCGGCGACTGTTACCGCGACTGTTGCGACTATCTGCGCAAGCGGCTGGAAAGGCACGGCTTCGGGGTCGAGCTGATCCGCGCCGAGGGCGCACCGGGCGACAGCGACGCCTATCCGCGCTGGAACGTGATCGGCCGGCGCGAGGGCCGGCAGGCGGGGCCGTGCGCCCACTTCAATTCGCACATCGACGTGGTGGCGACCGGCGCCGGCTGGACGGTCGATCCGTTCGCCGGAACGATCAATGACGGCAAGGTCTACGGCCGCGGCGCCTGCGACATGAAGGGCGGGCTCGCCGCCTCCATCGTCGCGGTGGAGGCGTTCCTGGAGGTTATCCCGGATCATCCCGGCGCCATCGAGATCTCCGGCACGGCGGACGAGGAGTCCGGCGGATATGGCGGCGTCGCCTACCTGGCCGAGCGCGGCTATTTCGGACCGCCGCGCGTCGACCACGTGATCATCCCGGAACCACTCAACAAGGATCGCATCTGCCTCGGCCATCGCGGCGTCTGGTGGGCGGAGATCGAGACTCACGGGCGGATCGCGCACGGCTCGATGCCGTTCCTCGGCGATTGCGCGGTGCGCCACATGGGCGCCGTGATCGAGAGTTTCGAGGACCGGCTCTACCCGGCGCTTTCGAAGCGCACGACTCCGATGCCGATCGTGCCGGACGGGGCGCGGCAATCGACCATGAACATCAATTCCATCCACGGCGGGCTCGCCGACGGCCACGACGGCTTCCCGTCCGCCTGCGTACCGGATTCCTGCCGCATGGTGATCGACCGGCGCTTCCTGATCGAGGAGGATCTGGGCGACGTGAAGCAGGAGGTGACGGCGCTGCTTGACGAGCTCGGCACCTCCCGCAAGGGCTTCCGCTATGATATCCGCGACATCTTCGAGGTGATCCCGACACTCACGGAAAAGAGCGCGCCGGTGGTGCGGTCCGTCGCGGCGGCGATCGAGCAGGTGCTCGGGCGCGAGGCCGAATATGTCATTTCGCCGGGCACTTACGACCAGAAGCACATAGACCGGATCGGCAAGCTGAAGGACTGCATCGCCTACGGGCCGGGCATCCTCGACCTCGCCCACCAGCCGGACGAATATGTCGGCATCGACGACATGGTTGATTCCGCGAAGGTGATGGCGATCGCCCTTCACGGCTTGCTGTTTGCCGGCCAGACCATATGATCGGGCGCTGCCCGGAATGCGCGCGGCCGCCGCGCGCCAGGTGAAGGAGTTGAAGATGATCCCGACCATTCGCAAGCTGCTCGTGGCAACCGCCCTCGCCGCGTTCGCGGCCGGACCGGCATTCGCCGCGAAGACCGATGTGACGCTCGGCGTCAGGCTGGAGCCGCCGGGCCTCGACCCGACAGCAGGTGCCGCGGCGGCGATCGACGAGGTCGTCTACGCCAACATCTTCGAGGGCCTGACGCGGATCGGTCCGGACGGCAGCGTCGCGCCGGCGCTCGCCGGATCCTGGGAGATCTCCGACGACGGGCTGACCTACACCTTCAAGCTCCACTCCGGCGTCAAGTTCCACGACGGTACGACGTTCGACGCCGAGGACGTGAAGTTCTCGCTCGACCGCGCCAGGGCGGACGATTCCACCAACGCCCAGAAGGCGCTGTTCGAGCCGATCGACAAGGTCGAGGTGGTCGACCCGACAACCGTGAAGATTACGCTCAAGCGGCCGACTGGCGGCTTCCTGTTCAACATGGGCTGGGGCGATGCGGTGATCGTGGCGCCGGAATCGGCTGCGAACAACGCCACCGATCCTGTCGGCACCGGGCCGTTCAAGTTCTCCAAGTGGAACAAGGGCGATTCCATCGAGATCGTGAAGAACCCGGATTACTGGGGCGAACCGGCGAAGCTCGACAAGGCGACGTTCAAGATCATCGCCGACCCCTCGGCCGCCTTCGCCGCGATGATGGCCGGCGACGTCGACGGCTTCCCGATCTTCCCGGCGCCGGAAAACCTGCCGCAGTTCGAGGCCGACCCGCGCTTCTCCGTGGTCGTCGGTTCGACGGAGGGCGAGACGATCCTGGCGATGAACAACAAGAAGCCGCCGCTCGACAACGTGCTTGTACGCCGCGCCATTACCCATGCCATCGACCGGCAGGCGATCATCGACGGCGCGATGTTCGGCTACGGCACACCGATCGGCACCCACTTCGCGCCGCACAATCCGGCCTATCTCGACCTGACCGAAATGTCGGCCTACGACCCGGATCAGGCGAAGGCGCTGCTGAAGGAGGCCGGGCACGAGAACGGCTTCAAGCTCAGCCTCAAGCTGCCGCCGCCGACCTATGCCCGCCGCGGCGGCGAGATCATCGCCGCGCAACTGCGTGAGGTCGGGATCGAGGCGGAGATCAGCAACCTGGAATGGGCGCAGTGGCTGGAACAGGTGTTCAAAGGCAAGGACTACGACCTCACCATCGTCTCGCACACCGAGCCGATGGATATCGGCATCTATGGCCGCGACGACTATTATTTCCAGTATGCCGACAAGGACTTCAAGGCGATCATGGCGAAACTGGACGAGACCACCGACGAGGCTGAGCGCACCAAGCTGATGCAGGACGCACAGCGCAAGATCGCCGAGGACGCCGTCAACGTCTACCTGTTCCAACTCGCCAAGACCGGCGTCTGGAACGCCAAACTGAAGGGCCTGTGGGCGAATGCGCCGGTGCAGGCCAACGACCTGACGAAAGTCTACTGGGAAGACTGACCCAACCGCTGACGGGAGCCGGCACGCCGGCTCCCCCTTCTCAAGACCCGGCCGCGCGATGGCTCCCTATCTCCTGCGCAGACTGATCTCGCTCTCGCTGACGCTGGTCGCGGCAAGCCTGGTGATCTTCCTGATGATCGAGGTGGTGCCCGGCGATCCGGCCTCCTACATGCTCGGCCTCAACGCCGCGCCGGACACGGTGGCGGCGCTGCGCGAACAGCTCGGCCTCACCGGCACGCCGGTCGAGCGCTATCTCGCGTGGATCGCCGGCATGCTCGGCGGCGATTTCGGCATCAGCTACACCTACCGCGTGCCGGTTTCGGAGCTCGTCGCCGAGCGCCTCTGGGTCTCGCTGCCGCTGGCGCTCTATGCCCTGGCGCTCTCCACGCTGATCGCCTTTCCCGTCGGCATCATCGCCGCCGCAAGGCGGAACAGCGCGGCGGACGTGACGATCATGGGCGTCACGCAGATCGGCATCGCGGTGCCGAACTTCTGGTTCGCCATGCTGCTGGTGCTCTTGTTCTCCACCATCCTGCGCTGGTTTTCCGCCGGCGGATTTCCCGGATGGGAGGCGGGCTTTATCCCGGCCATGAAGGCGCTCACGCTGCCGGCCATCGCGCTGGCGCTGCCGCAGGCCTCGATTCTCGCCCGCGTCATGCGCTCCTCGCTGCTCGACACGCTGGGCGAGGATTTCATGCGCACCGCCCGCGCCAAGGGCCTCAGCCGCCGGCAGGCGCTGTGGCGGCACGCACTGCGCAATGCGCTGATCCCGGTCTTGACCATCCTCGGCCTGCAATTCTCGTTCCTGCTGGCCGGCGCGATCATCATCGAGAACGTCTTCTTCCTGCCCGGCCTCGGCCGGCTGGTCTTCCAGGGCATCATCCAGCGCGACCTGATCGTCGTGAAGAGCGTCATCGTGCTGCTGGTCATCGCCGTGGTCGCCGTCACCTTCCTGGTCGACCTCGCCTATGCGGCCGCCGACCCCCGGCTGAGGCGGCGGAACCCGTGAGCGAGAGCGCCCGCGCGACAGAAGCCTCCGCCTTCAGGCTGGCGCTCGGAACGCCGAGCCTCGTCGCCGGCGCCGTCCTGACTTTCGTCTTCGCGGCGGCCGCGCTGATCTCGTTCGTCTGGACTCCCTACGACGTCACGACGCTCGCCATTGCCGGCAAGCTTCAGCCGCCGTCGGCAAGCCACTGGTTCGGAACGGATCATTTCGGCCGCGACGTGTTCTCCATGATCATGGTGGGCGCGCGCAATTCCATCGCCGTGGCGCTGGTCGCCGTCGGCATCGGCATCGCCGTCGGCGTGCCGCTCGGGCTCACGGCGGCGGCGCGGCGCGGGCTCGTCGACGAGGCGATCATGCGCACCAACGACCTGGTCTTCGCCTTCCCGGCACTCCTGATGGCGATCATGATCACCGCCGTGTTCGGCCCCGGCGCGATCAACGCCATCATCGCCATCGGCATCTTCAACGTGCCCGTCTTCGCGCGCGTCGCACGCGGCGCGGCGCTGTCGCTGTGGACACGGGAATATGTGCTGGCGGCGCGCACGGCCGGCAAGGACAGGGCCCGGATCTCGCTCGAACACATCCTGCCCAATATCCTCAATCTCCTGATCGTCCAGGGCACCATCCAGTTCTCGCTCGGCATCCTTGCCGAGGCCGGCCTCTCCTATGTCGGGCTCGGCACGCCGCCGCCGCTGCCGAACTGGGGGCGGATGCTGAACGAGGCGCAGAC
>DATHRP010000224.1:0-5144 GCA_035465195.1 Afifellaceae bacterium
AGCTTTTCTCCGGCGCCTCGACGGCGTTCGGCGGCGATCCGAACAGCCATGTCAGCCTGATCGACGCGGCCATGCCGGGCATGCTGCCGGTGATCAACGAGGAATGCGTCAAGCAGGCCGTACGCACCGGCCTCGGGCTGAAGGCGCAGGTCAACAAGCGCTCCGTCTTCGCCCGCAAGAACTACTTCTATCCCGACCTGCCGCAGGGCTACCAGATTTCCCAGTTCGACCAGCCGATCGTCGGCGAGGGCGAGATCATCGTCGAGGTCGGGCCGGACAAGAACGGCGAGTTCGAGGAAATTCGCGTCGGCATCGAGCGGCTGCACCTTGAGCAGGACGCCGGCAAGTCGCTGCACGATCAGCATCCGACGATGAGCTTCGTCGATCTGAATCGTTCCGGCGTGGCGCTGATGGAGATCGTCTCCAAGCCCGATCTAAGGTCGTCCGACGAGGCCAAGGCCTATATCACCAAGCTGCGCAACATCCTGCGCTATCTCGGCACCTCCGACGCCGACATGGAGAAGGGCAACCTGCGCGCTGACGTCAACGTCTCGGTTCGGCGGCCCGGTGAGCCATTCGGCACGCGCTGCGAGATCAAGAACGTCAATTCCATCCGCTTCGCCGGCCAGGCCATCGAGCACGAGGCGCGCCGGCAGATCGCCATCCTTGAGGACGGCGGGTCGATCGAGCAGGAGACACGCCTGTTCGATCCCGGCAAGGGCGAGACCCGCTCCATGCGCTCCAAGGAGGAGGCGCACGATTACCGTTATTTCCCGGATCCGGACCTGCTGCCACTCGAATTCGACGACGACTTTATCACTGCCCTGAAACACGACCTGCCGGAACTGCCGGACGAGAAGCGCCAGCGCCTGATCGCCGATTACGGCCTGTCACCGTACGACGCCAGCATTCTCGTCTCCGACAAGGCGGTCGCCGACTATTACGAGGCGGTCCTCGCCGGTGGCGAACGCGACGGCAAGCAGGCGGCCAACTGGGTGATCAACGACCTGCTCGGCGCCCTCAACAAGGCCGGCCACGGCATCGAGGAGACGCCGGTGAGCCCCGATCAGCTCGGTGCCGTGCTCGACCTGCAGAAGGAAGGCACGATTTCCGGCAAGATCGCCAAGGACCTGTTCGAGATCGTCTACACCGAGGGCGGCGATCCGCGCGCCATCGTCGAGGAACGGGGCATGAAGCAGGTCACCGATACCGGCGCGATCGAGAAGATCGTAGACGAGGTGATTGCCGCCAACGCCGACAAGGTGGAGCAGGTCAGGGAAAAGCCAACCATGGTCGGTTGGTTCGTCGGCCAGGTGATGAAGGCAAGCCAGGGCAAGGCCAACCCGCAGGCGGTTAACGCTCTGCTAAAGGAAAAGCTCGGCATCGAGTGATGCTGCGCCGGTTGCTCCGCGGGATTCGCCTCGCGCTGTTGGCGGGGGTTCTCGTTCTGCTGCTGGCCGGAGGCGTTCTGGCTGTCCTTGCGCTTGAGAACGACAAGGACAGCGTCTGTTACGGCGAGACCAACAACGGGCGCCTGGAAAACGCCAAGCGCCTGCAGCTCTCGGGCGACAATTACAGCGCCTACTGGACTGTGGGATGGCTTCTCGGCCGCACCAACATGCACGGCACGCCGCGCGACATTGTCGAGACGGCCTATGCGCGCCTGGCCATGAGCGATCCTGACCTGAGATTTGTCTATGGCGAGGCGGGTTGGCCGTGGGGCGGGCGTTTCTGGCCGCACCGGACACACCAGAGTGGCTTGTCCGTCGATTTCGTGGTGCCCGTCCGTGACGACGAAGGCCGATCCGTGCCGTTCCCGCGCTCCATGTGGCGCGGCGGCTTCTATTCGGTCGATATCGGTCCGGACGGCCGATTTGGTCCCTACCGGGTCGATTTCGAGGCCATGGCCAGCCACCTGGCGACATTGCGAAGCGCCGCCGCCGATCGGGGCGTCGGCATCCGCCGCAGCTTCTTCGATCCCGGGCTGCAGCAGAGACTGTTCGCCACGCCGGAGGGCGCGCGGCTGAAGAGGCAGATCAGGTTCTCCACGAGACCCTCGTGGTTTCGCCACGACGCCCACTATCACGTCGATTTCGACCTGTCGTGCGGCCCGATGACGTAAGGCGCGAATGATAGCCATGCCAATGATCTGTGATCCGGCAACGCAAACGCGTTGCAGTGCAGCACGCTTTTGCCTAACAGATGCAAATGGCAGACAAACACGCCCATGACACGATTCTGGTGGTCGATTTCGGCTCGCAGGTCACCCAGCTGATCGCGCGCCGTGTCCGCGAGGCCGGGGTCTATTGCGAGGTGGTGCCGTTCCAGAACGCCGACACCGCTGTCGCCGAGTTGAAGCCCCGCGCGATCATCCTCTCCGGTGGTCCAGCGAGCGTGCACGAGGCGGCAAGCCCCAAGGCGGCGGCGGAACTGTTCGACGCCGCTGTGCCGGTCCTCGGCATCTGCTACGGCGAGCAGGCGATCGTCGATCATTTCGGCGGCAAGGTGGAGGCCGACGATCACCGTGAATTCGGCCGCGCTTTCGTCGATGTCGCCGAGGAAAGCCCGCTGTTCGAGGGAATCTGGCCCAGGGGATCGCGCCACCAGGTCTGGATGAGCCACGGTGACAGGGTAACCAGCCTGCCGGAGGGCTTCCGGGTGATCGCCCGCTCCGACGGCGCGCCGTTCGCGGCGATCGAGAACCGGGAGCTCGGCGTCTACGGCGTACAGTTCCACCCGGAGGTCGTGCATACGCCGGACGGTGCGAAATTGCTCTCCAATTTCGTCCATCGCATCGCCGGCCTTGCCGGCGACTGGACGATGGCGGCCTTCCGCGAAGAGGCGATCGCCCGCATCCGCGAGCAGGTCGGCGAGGGAAGGGTGATCTGCGGCCTCTCCGGCGGCGTCGATTCTGCCGTCGCCGCAGTGCTGATCCACGAGGCGATCGGCGAACGGCTGACCTGCATTTTCGTCGATCATGGCCTGATGCGGATGAACGAGGCCGACGAGGTCGTCTCGCTGTTCCGCGGTCACTACAACATCCCCCTCGTCCATGTCGACGCCAGCGACACTTTCATCGGTGCGTTGGAAGGCGAAAGCGATCCGGAGACCAAGCGCAAGACCATCGGACGTCTGTTCATCGAGACCTTCGAGGCGGAGGCGAAGAAGCTGGCGGCCGACGGCAAGCCGGCCGAGTTCCTGGCCCAGGGCACGCTCTACCCGGATGTCATCGAATCCGTTTCCTTCACCGGTGGTCCCTCCGTCACCATCAAGTCGCACCACAATGTCGGCGGCCTGCCTGAACGCATGAACATGAAGCTGGTGGAGCCGCTGCGCATGCTGTTCAAGGACGAGGTGAGGGCGCTCGGCCGCGAACTCGGCCTGCCGGAGGCCTTCGTCGGCCGCCATCCGTTCCCGGGCCCGGGTCTGGCGATCCGCTGCCCCGGCGGCGTCACCCGCGAGAAGCTCGACATCCTGCGCAAGGCCGACGCCATCTACCTGGACGAGATCCGCAAGGCAGGGCTCTACGACGCGATCTGGCAGGCCTTCGCCGTGCTCTTGCCGGTGCAGACTGTCGGCGTGATGGGCGATGGCCGCACCTACGACTTCGTCTGCGCGCTTCGCGCGGTCACTTCCGTCGACGGCATGACAGCGGATTTCTTCCACTACGACATGGATTTCCTCGGCCGCGCCGCCACCCGCATTATCAACGAGGTGAGGGGTATCAACCGGGTTGTCTACGACGTTACGTCGAAGCCGCCCGGCACCATCGAGTGGGAATAATTTCAATCCGCCTGCTGTGAATTTCTGCCGCGACAAGTCTGGCTCGATTCGGCGCTCATCACATGAACATGACCGTTCCGAACACCGTGCAGCTGGTGAATGTCGTTGCGTAATTCCGCCATGACTGCTTCTCCCCGTGCCTTCCTGACGGTTACGCAATCGGCCATTCTATATCATCGATTGTCCACCGTTGTTGGAGCTAGGCTGGCGAATACGGCGGTATCAGTCGCCAGGAGCCATTTCCTTCCGCAAAAGGTCGAGAAACCGAGCACAACAGGGAAGCGGGGTTTGTTCTCTGACACTGATGACCCCGGCGCTCCGCGTCCAACTGAGCCAATCAGCGTGGAGCCGACGTAGTCCGGATGGAGGCGGGTTGACCGTGATGCCCGGCATCGCCGTGATCATGTCGGATGCCTGGAGCAGCGCAACGATGACATTTTGCGACACCGCCTCGACGGCAGCAGGCAGCTCGGAATGGAACACCTCCCGAAAGACCTGCTCGAGATGAACCGCCGTCGGATCTGCTGGCGGAGGCAAGATCCAGGAATAAGGCCTGACGTCCTGTACGCTGACGCTGTGATCGATATCCGCGAGCGGGTGGCCTTCGCGCACCGTTAGGTGGATAGCTACGGCAGCCAGAGCTTCGGACTGGAACTCGTCCGGCAGGTCATCACCGAACCGGCCGAGCATCAGATCGATTTTCCCGCGCTGCAGCGCAACGAGCAGCTGATCGCGCGTTCCGGTCCTGACCTTCACCTGCACGTCCGGCGCGTCTTTGAGCAGACGGACAATGACCCTTGGTACGATCTGTCCGATCCAGAATTGCCCGACACCAATAGTGACGGTACCAGACAGTCCGGCCTTGAGCGATTCGACTTCGCTCCTCAAATTCAGCATCTCGCGCTCGACACGATCCATGCGTTGCAGGAACAGTTCGCCAAACGGCGTGAGAGCGACACCGCGCGGTTGCCTGTCAAACAATCTGGCGCCGACAAGGTCTTCGACCCGCAGGATGATTTTGGTCAGAGCCGGCTGGCTAATGCCCAGTTCACGGGCAGCGGCCGATATCGTGCGGTGTTCGGCGACGGCCCGAACGAACGGAATATGCTGGGTCTCCATCTCATCTTCCCTTGTGACGTCGGTTTATGGTCGCATCTGGCACTAGCGGAGGATGCGAGCCTAGCAATGCGCGACCCGCATATCCATTCCGATTAGTTATGCCGATGATTGTTATTGCCAGTAACCGAGAATGCGCGGTCGGGCTTTAATGGTTTTGACGAACCCGCAAATTTCGCATTTGGAGAGCCCGCGAGTGAACAGGACTTCTGCTCTGGAACCGAAGAATCTGCTGTTCGTTCTGT
>DATHRP010000225.1:0-2488 GCA_035465195.1 Afifellaceae bacterium
GGTCGGCCTTGGTTCCGATTGTCCATACCGGCACCGAATCGACCGGCTTCGATCCGCCATCGTCCGGGTTCGACAGATCGTCCAGCCACAGCACAAGATCCGATGTCTCGGCTGTCAGTTTTGCCCGGCGGATTCCCTCCCGCTCGACCACATTGTCCGTATCGCGCAGCCCGGCGGTATCGAACAGCACCACCGGATATCCGTCGAGGTCGAGCGGCACTTCCAGCACATCCCGGGTGGTTCCCGCCTCCGGCGTAACGATGGCGACATCCCGGCGCGCAATCCGGTTGAGCAAAGTCGACTTGCCGGCGTTCGGCGCGCCCATGATCGCGACGCGCATTCCATGCCGGACCCGTTCCGCCACCCCGAAAGTTCCGACAGCCGAGGCCACCGCGCTCCGCAGATCGCCGACCACGTCGAAGAAGCCCGCCGGCAATTCCTCGCCAACATCGTCCTCGTCGGAGAGATCGAGGCGCGCCTCGATCTCCGCCCTCAGATCGATCAGCCGGCCGCGCCAGGTCTCCAGGTCGCGCCGCATCGCGCCCTCGGCCAGCTGCAGTGCCTGACGGCGCTGTGCCTCGGTCTCAGCCTGGATGAGATCGGCAAGCCCTTCGATCTCCGTCAGGTCGAGCTTGCCATTGACGAAAGCCCGACGCGAGAATTCGCCAGCCTCCGCGAGCCTCACGCCGTCGCGGTCAGTCAGCGCCACGAGTACCGCCTGGATCACCGCGCGGCCGCCATGACAGTGAAGTTCGACGCAATCCTCCCCGGTGTAGCTCGCCGGACCCGGCAGCCAGAGCACCAGCGCCTGATCGATCCCCTCGCCGGACCGCGGATCGCGGATCGTCCGAAGCACGGCCTTGCGCGGTTCCGGAATCCCGCCGGTCAGACTCGCCAGGCAGTCCCCGGATACCGGCCCCGACAGGCGGATGACCGCGACACCGCTCGGCGGCGACCCACTGGACAAGGCACAAATCGTATCCATCTGCTAACCTGAAACCGAAATTCAGACCGATTCTGCGGCGAACCGCCGCCGAACCCGAGACCCGACCCGGGAGTAATCCATGAGCCGCAACCGGCTGAGCAAGACCGCCAGTCCATATCTCCGCCAGCATGCCGACAATCCGGTCCACTGGTGGCCCTGGGCACCGAAGGCCTTCGACGAGGCCCGCGAGCGCAACGTGCCTGTCCACTTGTCGATTGGCTACGCCGCCTGCCACTGGTGCCACATCATGGCCGCCGAAAGCTTCTCCGACCCGGACATCGCGGCCTATCTGAACGATCACTTCGTAAACATCAAGGTCGATCGCGAGGAGCGGCCGGACGTCGACCAGATTTACATGAAGGCGCTGCACGCGCTCGGGGAGCTGGGCGGCTGGCCGCTCACCATGTTCATCAGCCCCGACGGCGAACCGTTCTGGGGCGGTACCTATTTCCCGCCGGAGCCGCGCTGGGGCCGACCGGGCTTCCCGCAGATCCTTGAAGGCATATCGGCCGCCTGGCAACGCGGCGATGAGGCGATTGCCAGCAACCGCGCTGCGCTGCTCGACCATCTCCGACAACCGCCCTCAGGCGCCGACGGACCACCGTTGCAGCCCGCGCTGCTCGACCAGGCGGCCGATCGCATCCTGTCGATTTTCGACCGCGAGCTCGGCGGCTTCCGCGGCGCGCCCAAATTCCCCAACGCCCCGGTGCTCGACCTTATGTGGCGGGCGTCGCTGCGCATGACCGGCGGCAAGCCTTATCGCGACGCAGTGCTGACCACCCTGACGTCGCTTTCCTCCGGCGGCATCTACGACCATCTCGCCGGCGGCTTCGCCCGCTATTCGGTCGACGACCGATGGCTGGTGCCGCATTTCGAGAAGATGCTGTCAGACAATGGCCAGTTGCTCTCATTGCTTGTCCGGGCCTGGAACGCCACCGGCGAGCCGCTGTTTCGCCGGCGGATCGGCGAGACCGCGGACTGGCTGATCCGCACCATGCAGCTGCCTGATGGCGGTTTCGCTGCCAGCCTCGATGCCGACACCGATCATGTCGAGGGGCTGACCTATATCTGGACAAAGGCGGAAATCGACACCGCGCTCGGCGCGGATTCGGAACTGTTTTGCACCGTTTACGATGTCACCGAGGCCGGAAACTGGGAGGGGAAGACCGTCCTAAATCGACTCATCCCGGGGAAGGAGCCTTACCTGGACGAGGCGACGGAGGACCGCCTGGCCGACCTCCGGTCCCGCCTTCTGACGCTCCGAGACCGGCGCCCGCAGCCGGACCGCGACGAGAAGGTGCTCGCCGACTGGAATGGCGTCACAATCGCCGCGCTTGCCGAAGCCGCTATCGCTACCGGAAACCAGACTTGGCTGGAAGCCGCGTGTCGTGCCTGTCATTTCATATGCGGATCGATGCAAAAAGACGGTCGGCTCCGCCATTCCTGGTGCGACGGGCGCATTACCTCGGACGGGCTCGCCACTGACTATGCCCAGATGAGCCA
>DATHRP010000226.1:0-6041 GCA_035465195.1 Afifellaceae bacterium
CATCGCAGTGGGCGGCAGGTCGTAATATTTGAGCCCGGTCGCCCAGTGCATGACGTTCGACCAGTTCTTGCCACCGTTCTGCCAGTCGCTCAGATCTTCCGCCCCGTAATTCTCCTTGCCGAGCAGGAACGAAACATCGAGCACCGTCTCGCCCTTCAGTATCTTCGATTTCGGCGTGTTGAGCTGGTTCAGAACATCCGTCGCGACGTAGAGATATTCCGGAACCTTGCCCGCGTACTTCTGCCTGAACGCCGCAGGCACGAAAAGCCGGTGATCGAGAGCACCGGCCAGCGTTTCCAGCTTGACCACGGGCTTGCCGATCTCCTCGATCATCTCCTTCGCGCTCTGGATTGTCGGCCTGGCCAGGTACTTGCGCAGGTAGGCGGTGCGCAGATAGGCGAGAAAGCGGGAATCGCGGACCGTACCCTTGTCCTCCCTGGCAAGCTCCTTCGCCTCCCGCTTAATGTGGCAGAGCACCTGCTTCGCCATTTCGTCGAGCGTCATTTCCCCGCGGTCGACCCAGTCTTCCTTGTTGCCGCCCGTGTTTTCGGGCGCGTCCGGCGGAACGCAGATTTTGTGGAGCATCCTGTAATTGTTCGTTTCGACCGATTCCTTGATATCGAGATCCGGATCGACCTCCGCTTTCATGACGACGGCGTCGTCGGGCAGGAACGGCGTCCCGCCGGTCTCCGTCTTCGTGTCGGTGCGCCACTCGACGACCGTGCGCTCGCCCTTGCGGAGCGGCGGGCGCAGGCTCGGCGTGTAGGAGACTGTCCGCCACGGCGGGCCGGGATCGGGAGAAATATCCTTGGTATAGTACCAGATCTTGATCAGGTACTCCTTGGCGAGATCGGCATCGCCGCTGTTTTCGACCGTCGCGCGAAGGATCCGGTAGGCGGAGTTCCCGCTACCCTTGAGCTCCGTCGTAAACGCGACGAGGTTGAGGTCGGGCAGCCCCCCGACCCGCGAAAGGGTGAGCTTCACCTGCTCGACGTCGAGGTTCACGCTCGACAGCGTGTCGCCGCTCCGGGTGATCGAGTGGATGTGGTTCGTCAGCTCGATCGTGTTCCGGTCGACCGGCTTGACGTCGTACCAGTACTTGATGTCCGGATGCTGCGCCAGCGCCTGCCGCCTGACCGTCAGCGGCATGACCGGGGCGATGTTGCTGACCGATGC
This sequence comes from Afifellaceae bacterium, assembly GCA_035465195.1. Lineage (GTDB taxonomy): Bacteria > Pseudomonadota > Alphaproteobacteria > Rhizobiales > Afifellaceae > CAMYKZ01. Next base: position 1,177 of record DATHRP010000226.1, read on the forward strand.
GACGGGGGCGCTGATCACGAACCCCTCGGCATTGAACTGGCCCTTGAAGTGCATGTTCTTCCGGGTTGCCGAGTCGATCACCCGCATGGTGATCTCGCCGTTTCCGGTCGACTGGAACGTGAACGCGTTGCCCTCCTCGTCCTTCTAGCGCCCGTGCAGGTCGGACGCGTTGACGTCGGCCTGCGCCAGGGCCGCGGCGGGCGCCAGGCACAACAATATCGCGCCCAGAACGAGCGCAGTCGGCCGGCAGATTTCAGGAATTTGCGGCATCGTAAACCGTCCTTCCTCCTTGCCAGACCCGACCTCGGATCGAACGTTCGTGAGCCAGGTTTGTCGAAACCTGAAACCCAGCCTAGCGCCGCAAATCCCGGAATTGAAGGGTCGACCGCGACGAACCCGCGCTACGGATGCCCGCTCGCCGCGGCCAGCCCCGACGTCCCGCTCCCGACTATGCCGATCTTCAGGGGTTTCATCGCGGGAGATGCATAGCGGGTAGGTGCGGGTGGCGGGAAATAGTTTTTACTCGGGCGTTGCTGGCGGAAATACCGACTGCACATGGCTTTGATCCTCTCCTCGATGCCGCTAGCGGGGAATTGGCCAGGCATCGAGCGCCTCGACAGACCTATTCCGATGTGCGGTTTGTCCGTCGCAGCTCCGAACGTCTGTACTCAGCGAGCCAGATGGATTGAGCCAGATCAATGCCGCCTGACTGCGGGCGGCCTTGGATAGCAATGTAAAGCAACGGTTCGTCGGTCAGATCGGTCGTTAACCGATCGAAAGCGACATCAGAAGGGAATCGGGATGTTCAGGAAGCTGTTTCACCATGCAGATCTGATGAAAGCCATGTCCCGCCGTGTGGGCCTCGATCTCGGCGACGAAATCGAGCAGGGGCACCTCAGCGCCGACCGCTTCCGCAGCGCCGTCCTGACATGCGCCAGATGCCGGCATACCGGCGAATGCGAGGCTCTGCTGTCGGCGTCCGACGAACGGTCGACCGACGTGCCCGGCTATTGCCTTAACAAGGGCCTGCTTGCGCGACTGCAAAACGAGCATGAAATGGCCCGGAAGGCACGGTCGTCCGCAGAAGCCTGATCCGCTGGCGAAGCGTTGAGCACTGCTCTCAAACCCGCCCCTTCGCCTCTGCAAGCAACGCCTCACGGCTGAGCGTGAAGCCGCTTTCGACCCACTTCTCCTCCAGGGCCTTCAGCACCTCGCCCATGGCCGGACCCTGTCTGAAGCCAAGACCGATGAGGTCCTTGCCGAGGAGCGGAAACTCCGGCTTTTCCCATTTTTCGATGAAAGCGATGCGGCCGCGCAGCGTTTCGGCTGACGTCTCGTCGCCCTCCCCCAATGCCTTGGCGATCGCGAGCGCGAAGCGGTCGCGGAGCGGTGCCGGGCCGTCGCGGTAGAGGCGCTTTGCAAGCTCGCCGTCGGTAATGTCGGCAGTGACCTGGTCCACGCCGGCCCAGGCCGTCAGCCGGTCCGTCTCGGCGTTGGAGAGCTTGAGCCGCTCCGACAGCTCTTCGACGCGGTCCGCGCGCGGCGGCAGGATTGCCTCCAGGCGGAGCAACGGGTCGGGCGGCCAGCCCTCCGCCTGTTCGGCGGCGATGAGCGCGTGGATGGCGTCGATGCCCCAGCTTTCCGGCAGCACCAGTTGCAGGACCTCGGTCGTGCGCATCCACAGCATGGCGCGTGAGGGATCCGGCGCCTCCAGGATGCGCTTCAGCTCCGACCAGATGCGTTCCACCGAAAGCACCTTCATGCCGGCTTTCAGCCGCACGCAGGCCTTCAGCCCCGCCGCGTCCGGCCGGCCGTGCCCGTAGAAGGCGAAGAAGCGGAAGAAACGCAGGATGCGCAGGTAGTCCTCGCGGATGCGGTCTTCCGGATCGCCGATGAAGCGCACGCGGCGCGCCAGGAGGTCGTCGAGGCCGCCGAGCGGGTCGAGCAGCGTGCCGTCGGCGTCGGCGTAGAGCGCGTTCATGGTGAAATCGCGCCGGCCGGCATCCTCCGCCCAGTCGTCGGTGTAACGCACCGTCGCCCGCCTTCCGTCGGTCTCCACGTCGGCGCGAAGCGTGGTGACCTCCACTGGGTGGCCCTTTGCGACGATCGTGACCGTGCCGTGGTCGATGCCGGTCGGGATCGCCTTCAGGCCGGCCGCCTTCGCCCGCTCCATCACGGCCTCCGGCAGGAGCGCCGTCGCCATGTCGATATCGTGCACGCGCTCGCCGAGCAGCGCGTTGCGCACCGTGCCGCCGACAAGCCGCGTCGGCGCGTCGTCGTCGGCCAGCGCCGCGAAGACGGCCTTCGTCTGCGGCAGGTCCAGCACCGGTTCGCCCTTCAGGCTGCGGCGGCTCATGCGCGCTCTCCGTAAAGCCGCTCGTAGAGGATGCGCACGATGCCGGCGGTGACGCCCCAGATATGACGCTCGCCATAGGGCATCTCGTAATAATGCCGCCGCACGCCCTGCCAGACGCGGCTGCCCATCACGTGGTTGGCCGGGTCCATCAGGAAGGCGAGCGGCACTTCGAAGACGTCGGAGACCTCTTCTTCGTTGAGCCGGAAATCGACGTCCGGCGCGATCAGCCCGAGCACCGGCTTGATGTGGTAGCCGGAGCCGGTGAGATAGTCCGGCGCGCGGCCGATCATCTCGACATCCTGCGGGCTGAGGCCGATCTCCTCCTCCGCCTCGCGCAGCGCCGCCGCCTCGGGCGACGGGTCGTCCAGGTCGATCTTGCCGCCCGGAAAGGCGACCTGGCCCGGATGTGAGGTCAGGTTGTCGGTGCGCTGCGTGAACAGCATGGTGGCGCCAGGCTCGCGCCGCACGATCGGCACCAGCACCGCCGCAGGCTTGCGCTCGATCGCCATGAACATGTCGGTGATTTCCGGGTTGAACGTATGGTCGCCCACGGTGTCGGCATCGAACCCCGGCGCGCCTTCGCGGACGCGGAGGATGAAGTCCTCCGCGCTCAGATGTTCCGGTCGTATCGTGTCGTCCACCGTTTTCGGCATCGCCTCACTGTACCTGTTCGCCGGGCAGCGGGAAGAACGCGCCGCCGCTCCACACGCCCGCATTGCCGTCCCTTTCCCCTGCCAGTTCGACGAGGTCGAGCGCAAGGGCGCGGGTGAGCAGCGCATCGAGCCCGCCGCGGACACGGACATAGGGTTTCAGGCCGCCGGTTTCAGCGTCCACGGCGAACCACAACGGGTGATCGGAATCCGCCCGCACGATGTCTCCGACATTGGTCCTGAAGGTCAGTATCTGATTCGCGCCCTCCCCTTCCGCCGCCAGTTCGACCGCCGCGAACGGCGCATCGTCGACCTGGAGCGACAATTTTTCCACCGGCGTCACCAGCACGTGGCCGCCGTCATCCTCGCGCCGCAATATCGAGGCAAACAGCCTGACCAGCGCCTCGCGGGCGATCGGCGTGCCGCGGTAGAACCATGTGCCGTCGGCGGCGATACGCATGTCGATCGTCCCGGAACGGCCGGGATTCCAGCGTTCCACGGGCCTTTCCGGCGCCTGCCGGCCGGCCCGCGCGATGAGATCGGCGAGGCTTGCGGGAAAACGGGCGTCGGCATGTTCGTCGGCCATGTCAGCCTTTGTCTCCTCGTACGGCCGATCCGGGACGGCCCGCCAATGAAGCAATTTTGATTTTCGTTTTGCGCGCGGGATGACACAATCCTGCTCCCGGCACATGGTTAGCTCTATATACTGCGCCGGACAGCCTTTACTCTGGCGGCGGCACCCTAATTGTCATTGGATCGGATCAATATGAGCGGAATGTCATGAGCGCAATCGACACCAAGCCCGTGAGCGACACGGAAATCGTCGCCGAAGCCGAGAAGGCCACCGAGACCCTGTCCGCCGTCAAGGCGGCGATCGGCGAGGTCATCTACGGTCAGGACCTCGTCGTGGAGCGCGCGCTGACCACCGTGCTGTCCGGCGGCCACGGCCTGCTCGTCGGCGTGCCGGGGCTTGCCAAGACCAAGCTGGTGGAGACGATGGGCCGCGTGCTCGGGCTCGATGCCGGGCGCATCCAGTTCACGCCGGACCTGATGCCCTCCGACATTCTCGGCTCCGAAATCCTCGAGGAAGGCGCCGACGGCACGCGCGGCTTCCGCTTCGTCCGCGGCCCGATCTTCGCCCAGCTGCTGATGGCCGACGAGATCAACCGCGCCAGCCCGCGCACACAGTCCGCGCTCTTACAGGCGATGCAGGAGCATCATGTCACCATCGCCGGCCAGCGCCACGATCTACCGGAACCGTTCCACGTGCTGGCAACCCAGAACCCGCTGGAGCAGGAAGGCACCTATCCGCTGCCCGAGGCCCAGCTCGACCGCTTCCTGATGCAGATCGACGTGCTCTATCCCGATCTCGACGCCGAACGGCGGATGCTGTTCGAGACCACCGGCTCCACCGACGTGGAGGCCCGCAACGTGGTGAGCGCGGCCGATCTTATAAAGCTGCAGTCGCTGGTGCGGCGCATGCCGGTGGGCGACGCCGTGGTCGAGGCGATCCTGAAGCTGGTGCGCGCCGTGCGCCCCGGCGAGGCCAGCGACGAGATCGCCGAGCTGATTTCCTGGGGCCCCGGCCCGCGCGCCAGCCAAGCGCTGATGCTGACGGTCCGCGCCCGCGCGCTGATCGACGGCCGCCTCGCCCCGTCTCTGGACGACGTGGCGGCGCTGGCCCTGCCGATCCTACAGCACCGCATGGCCGTCACCTTCGCCGCCCGCGCCGACGGCGTGACCGTTCCGGACCTGATTGCCCGGACGAGCGCCGCGGCACTGTAGGCCCGTATGGCGCTCGCGGCGAACACGAAGGACCGCAACCGGCTCGAGGAGGCCAGGCTGCTGTCCTCGCCGGG
>DATHRP010000227.1:0-8162 GCA_035465195.1 Afifellaceae bacterium
AGCCGCCGGCCAGACCCTTGATCAGGTTGCGGCGCGAGGCGATGGCGATGGTGATCAGACCGAAGAACACCAGCAGGAAGAATTCCGGCGGCGAGAACGAGAACACGATCGGCTTCACCAGCGGTAGCAGCGCGATCGTGACGACCGACCCGCCGACCGAGCCGACCAGGCAGGCCGTCGCCGATATTGCGAGCGCGCGGGCGCTCTCGCCGCGCTTGGCCATCGGATAACCGTCGATGCAGGTGGCGGCGTTGGGCGGTGTGCCCGGCGTGTTGAGCAGGATGGCCGGAACCGATCCACCGAAGGCCACCGTCGAAATGATCCCGGAATAGAGGAACATCGACAGGAGCGGGTCCATCCCGAAGGTAAACGGCAGGGCGATCGACAGCGCCAGCACGCCGCCGAGCCCCGGCAGGGCGCCAAATATCACGCCGATCAGGGCGCCGAGCAGCAGAATCCCCATCGACGACAAGCCGAACATGCTCGAGAAGGCGACCTGCATGGCATCAATCATGGACGACAATCCTCACAAAAGACCGTCAGTTGTCTGCGGGAGCGGACGGGCGCGCCGCGTCGGCGTGCCCACCCGCTCTCCTCTCATTTCTACTTCGCCGCCTCGAGCATCGGCTTGATCATCTTGTAGAAGCCCTCGGCGTTGGCGATCCCCTTGCGGGTCTCTTCGGGCCCGGCCGTCGAGGGCGCGTAGCCTGCCTCCACCGCCCACTTCTTGAACGCGTCGCTCGATGTAACCTTTTCGAGCGCGGCGCGGATCACCTCGATCCGTTCGGCGGGGGTTCCCGGAGGCGCGGAGATCGCATAGTCGGTTCCCATGTTGGCAAGTTCCGGATGGCCGAGTTCGGCGATCGTCTTGACGCTCGGGAAGTTCGGCGATTCCTCCGAGCCGAGGAAGGCAATCCCCTTGATCTCGTCGATCATACCCTGCAGCTGGCGGTAGCCCGCGACACCGGCGTCGGTATCGCCGCGCACCGTGCCGAGCGCCGCCTCGGTGACGCTCTCATAGCCGTGAACGAACTCGACATCGAAATCCATCGCCGCGGAAACGGCTGTCATGGCGAGCCAGGCCGACGCACCGACGCCCGTCGAGGAGATCTTGATCGGACGGCCGGCGGCCTTGAAATCTTCGAGCGAATTGAATTCGGAGTCCTTCGGCACGTAGATGACGTCGCGGGCGGTCGCCACGGTCTGGATGAAGTTAATCGCGCGATAGTCGACCGGCGGTGTCTTCTCGAACAGGATCTCGTCGGCCAGCATCGAATCGAAATCGAAGAAGCCGATCGTGTAGCCGTCGCCCTTCGAGCGATAAAGCGCGACGCTGCCAGTGCGCCCGCCCGATCCCGGCATGTTCTTGACCACCACCGGAACTCCAAGCTCCGCCTGCAGCGGTTCGGCAACCGTGCGGGCCAGGCGGTCGTAACCGCCGCCCGCGCCGAACGGCACGATCATCTCGATGGCCTTTTCAGGGTACTGGGCCATCGCACCCGGCGCCGAAAGCGCCAGGCCCACCGCCGCACCGAGTATCGTCTTGAAAGTCGTCTTGCTCAGCATATTGAGTCCTCCCTTGCTGACTTGCTGTTTTATTGCCCTTCAAACGGCAGGCGCGGCGCGGACCGCGCCTGACCCGCCGTTCAATTCTCCTTTTCCCGTTCCACCTCCCGGATCGCCTGCCAGACCCGCATCGGCGTCGCCGGCATGTCGAGGTGCTCGATGCCGAGCGGCGCCAGGGCATTGCAGACGGCGCTGATCATCACCGGCAGCGCGCCGACGGTGCCGGCTTCGCCCGCACCCTTCGCGCCCAGCGGATTGGTCGGCGTCGGCACCGGACTGGAGCGGACATCGAACATGACCAGGTCGGCCGCCCGCGGCATCGCGTAATCCATGAAGCTGCCGGTCACGAGCTGGCCGTTATCGTCGTAGACGACCCGCTCCGCCATCGCCTGGCCGATGCCCTGGGCGACGCCGCCGTGCATCTGGCCCTTCATCAAAAGCGGATTGATGACGGTGCCGACATCGTCGACGACGGTGTAGGCGAGAAGATCGGTCCTGCCGATCTCGGGATCGATCTCGACCTCGCAGATATGGCAACCGTTCGGGAAGGTCGCATCGTCGGGCGCGACGACATCGGCGATGCAGAGTTCCTCGCGATGACGCTTGCCGAGATCCGAAAGAGCGACGCTCCGGTTGCTCCCCGACGCCCGGTAGATGCCGTCGGCATAGTCGATTTCGTCCGGCTCCGAACCGAGCTCGGCGGCGGCGAGTTCCCTGCCGGCCTCGACGAGACGTCTGGCAATTGTGGTGACAGCCGTGCCGGCCGAGATCACCGTGCGCGAGCCGACCGACCCGAAACCGTCGCGGATCCGGTCGGTGTCGCCCGTCTCGACGACGATATCGGCCGGATCGACCTGCAATGCATCCGCGGCGACCTGGGCGAAGGTGGTCCGATGCCCCTGGCCGCTGTCGCCGGAACCGATCAGAACGTGGAGGCGGCCGTCGGCGTCGAAGTTGAGCTCGGCGAATTCGCCGCTCGGATTGCCGTAGGGTCCGCCGGCGCCCTCGATCGACATCGCGATCCCGAGGCCGCGCAGCCTGCCTGCCGAAGCGGACTGCCTGCGGCGCGCCCCGAAGCCGTCCCAGTCGGCCGCTTCCATGGCGAGCCTCATCGCCTGCGGGAAGTCGCCGGAATCGTAGTTGAATCCGAGCGCGGTGCGGCACGGCAGGTCTTCCGGCTTCAGCATGTTGCGCGACCTGAGCTCGGCGCGGTCGATACCGAGCCGGCGCGCGGCGACGTCGACCAGCCGCTCGATCGTGTAGGTGGCCTCGGGCCGGCCGGCGCCGCGATAGGGCGCCGTCACCTGGGTGTTGGTCAGCACGCCGGTGACTGCGACATGGATCGCCGGAATGGCGTAGACGCCGGAGAGACCCGCGACATGCTGGGTCAGGGAGACAAGGCCATTCGGCGCCACGTAGCCGCCGAGATTGCCGAGCGCGGCGGCCCGGACGGCAAGGAACTTTCCGCCCCCGTCGAGCGCCAGTTCGGCGCGGGTGAAGCGGTCGCGGCCCTGGGGATCGGATTCGAAACCTTCGGTGCGCGTGGAGATCCAGCGGACAGGCCGTTTCAGCTTCCGCGACACCCAGACCGCGACGGCGCCTTCGCGCGCGGTGGCGTTGCGCATGCCGAAACCGCCGCCGACGTCGACGCCGGCCAGATGAAGGTCGCCCTTGTCAAGACCCAGCACCGCGGCGATGCCGGCGGCGAACCTGTGCGGCACCTGGGTGGCCATCCAGAGGGTGGAGCGCCCACTGCCGGCGTCGAACTCTGCAAGCGCGCCGCGCGGCTCCAGCGGACAGGCCGTGACGCGGGTGATGTCGAGATCGAGCGAGACCGTGTGCGCCGCATCGGCGAAGGCGCGGTCCACCGCTTCCGCGTCGCCGCGCTCGAAGCGGAAGACGACATTGTCCGGCGCGCCCGGCCAGACGATCGGAGCACCCGGCTCCACGGCCTTGCGCACGTCGGCGACGGCCGGCGCCTCTTCGATCTCGAGCGCAATGGCTTCCGCGGCATCGAGCGCCTGCGCCCGGGTTTCTGCGACGACCGCCGCGACCGGATCGCCGGCGAACTGGACGTGATCCGTGGCGAGCAGCGGGCATTCGACATCGAGCATGGGTTCGCCGCCGGGCCGCTCGACCTTGATGCCGGAGCGCAGCCGGCCAACGCCGTCGGCCTTCAGGTTCTCGCCGGTGAAGACGGCGACGACGCCCGGCATCGCCAGGGCGGCCTCACTGTCGAGGCCGGCGATCCTGCCGGCGGCGACGGGCGAGCGCAGAAAGACCATCGCCAGTTCGTCAGGCCGGCGGATGTCATCGACATACCGGCCGCCGCCTGTGAGCAGGCGGTCATCCTCGACGCGGATGCGCGGTTCGCCGATTGTCATGGCTCTCTCTCTCCAGACAAGCGTGATATTGCAGATCGTTCAGTACGGGAACACCCCACCGTGCACCATCGCGCCGAAGTCCGCCATGGCCGGCGCCGGACGACCCGGCCTGCGGCCGGCCAGGGCATGCCCGCAATCGGCGTTCAGAGTATTGCCCCTGCTTGCCCGGACTGACCCGGTCAAGCTGTATCTGAGAACTGATCAGTCTTTAGCCAGTTGGAAACATGATCCGCCACATCATCGATCGAACTTCTAGACAACTCGCACTCCCAAACGACAAGCGCACGCCAACCAACTTTTCTGAGGCTATCCATATTCCGTCTATCGCGCTTGATGTTTTCTTCGAATTTATTCCGCCAGAATTCCACTCGAGTCGCGGGGTTGGTTGCCTTTGAACACCCCGGATGCCGATGCCAAAAACATCCATGGACGAATACGACCGCCTGATATTTTGGAAAGACGAGATCAGGACGACCCGGAAGGCTTTTGTGGTGTAAACGATAGCGGAAACCGCGTGCATGCAAGGCGCGTCGAAGCGCTATCTCGCCGTCGGCATCAAATCCGACGCGATGAAAAACGTCCTTGCCGATGTCGATGCCGATGACATGAAGATTTGACTGGTCGCTCATGGGAAGCCGCTCCTTGGTTGTGCAGGCTAAAGCCTTCACAGACTAACCTGCTTGCTCCGGGGAGCAGCCGGTCCATCCCATTAGCGGACATTCCATCCATTACTGAGCTGCTATCAGCGTTGAGCAGCGAGCGAGAGGCCCGCATTGCGAATTTCAGCTCCAAATCTTCGTAGTCATTGACCGCCTACCCTATTCACCGCCCCGGCGTCGCGCTTCATTGTAACGAAGCCGCATAACGGGCATAGCATCACAGGGCGTAGTATGCTGAAATGCAGCAGCCGAACGCAGCGGTGGTTTGCCGTAAGATGGCAATCAGACCAATGATCGATCAGATAAGAACAGGCGTTATCGGTGTTGGGAATTTTGGTTGGAAGCATACGGAGAAATACTATGCTCTTCCGACTTCCAAGCTTGTTGCTGTAGCCGATATCGATGAAGTAAAAGCACGAAAGGCGGCAGAACGGTTTGGCGTCCGTTGTTTTACCGATTTCCGTGACCTAATCGGAATTGTCGATGCGGTCAGCATTACCGTCCCGACGACACTTCACTACGACGTCGCTTGTTACTGCTTTAATCACGGTGTCCATGCCCTGGTTGAAAAGCCGATCTCAGAACAGCCCGATCATGGCTATGCTCTTTCGGAACTTGCGGAACGCAACAACGTGGTTCTTCAGGTTGGGCACATTGAACGCTTTTCACCGACATTTGAGGCTCTGCAGCAAATCGTCAAAAAGCCATTATATATCGAATGCTACCGGATATCCGTTTACACTGGACGCGGTACGGACGTTAACGTCATCCTCGACGTGATGATTCATGATATCGATATGATCATGGCACTCGTCGACTCCCCCGTGGAATCTGTCGACGCGGTCGGCACCCCCGTGGTCGGCCAGCACGAAGACATCGCTAATACGCGGGTGCTGTTCGAGAATGGTTGCGTTGCAAACGTCACTGCCAGCAGGATCAGTCACAAGACCGAACGGTCGATGCGGATCTTCCAGCCGAATGAATACACCGTTGCCGATTTCCACACGCAAAAGGTGTTCCGCTTTACCAAACGATCACGCGGCAATTCCAACAATCCGTACAATGTCGAACGTACCGAGCAGACGATCGGGCCTTGGGATAACCTGGAGCACGAAATCGACGCGTTTCTCTCTGCCGTCGCCAATAACAGCGTACCGAAGGTTACCGGACGGCAGGCCAGTGACGTCGTTCGCGTGGCATCCATGATCGAACAAAGCCTGTTGGCGCATCGCAGGAAGGCCGGTCTCTGAACATGACAGTGGGGATAGCGGGCGCCGATAAACAGCAGACTGCCGAGGCGGGATGTCCCAAGCCTGCAGTCCAAGGTACAATAATTGATTTGTTTGGCATCCAGAGGCAGACGGAGCGTTTGCGCCCTGCGATTGACGAGCGGTTGGCGGGCGTCCTCGACCACGGGCAGTTCGTCCTCGGGCCGGAGGTCACCGAGCTGGAGGCGCGGATTGCCGATTTCGTCGGTAATTCGCATGTGGTCACCGTTTCGAGCGGCCGTGATGCTCTGGTGATTGCGCTACTCGCGGAGGGCATTGGGCGAGGCGACGCTGTATTTGTACCGGCATTCACGTTTTCTGCCAGCGCGGAGGCCGTGACAAGTTGCGGCGCTACGCCAATATTCGTCGACGTCGATCCCGACACTTTCAATATGGACGCCGACTGTCTTGAGAAGACCGTGCGCACCGTTGAAGGCCAGTCGAGCCTGAGAGCGCGAGCGGTCGTCGCCGTCGACATATTCGGGTTGCCCGCGGACTACCGACTCATCCGCGAGGTTGCCGATACGCATGAGCTTTTTCTTGTCGCCGACGCCGCCCAGAGTTTCGGCGGGGAGATGGATGGCGATAAAGTCGGCAGTCTTGCGCCTGTTACGGCGTTCAGTTTTTATCCGACCAAGCCACTCGGTGGGTTTGGTGACGGCGGAGCACTTGTCTGTGCCGATCGGGAACGCGCCGAGCATTATCGCCGGCTGCGCCTTAACGGACGGGGCCAGTCCGGCCTGCAGGAAACAGAAGCCGGATTGAGTGCTCGCCTCGATACAGTCCAAGCCGCCTTTTTGCTGTGCAAACTGGCCGATTTCGAGGAAGAGCTTGCAAGGCGGCGCGAGATCGCAAGCCGCTATGGTAAGTTGCCGGCCGATACGGTGTCGCCTCAGAAGATACCGAACGGGTTTGAGAGCGCCTTCGCGCTTTACTCGGTCCAGTGTCGGAACAGGGACAAGCTCATGAAGCGGCTCGGTGAAGCCGGAATAATGTCCAGGGTCTATTATCCGGCGCCACTTCATCTGCATCCGGCATTTCGCAAATATGGTTTCGCGGAAGGCGACATGCCCGTGTCGGAATTGTTGTGTTCACGGATCCTGAGTCTGCCTATGCATGCTTACCTTGCAGATGAAGAAGTCGACCGGATTTGTGAAGCGATCCGATCCGCCGAGCTTTGAGATGACCGGCGATGCCTGACAAAAACCTGGTTTTCATGGTCGCCGGCGAGCCCTCCGGCGATCTGCTCGGAGGCCGTCTGATAGAAGCGCTTAAGGCGGAAAGCAGCGATGAATTGCGGCTGGCCGGCATCGGCGGTCCGGCCATGGAATCGCAGGGCCTCCACAGCATATTCCCGATGCAGGAGCTCTCCCTTATGGGTTTGATGGAGATCGCTCCGCACATTCCAAGACTGTTGCGACGGCTCAACGAGACCGCAGAAGCGGTCATGCGCCTTAATCCAAGCATTGTCGTGACCATAGACTCGCCCGGATTCACGTTCCGGCTTGCGAAACGCATTCGCCATCTTCGGGTACCGATCGTTCATTATGTGGCGCCGCAGATCTGGGCGTGGCGGCCGCAACGCGCTTTCAAGATTGCCCAGTTCGTTGATCACATCATGGCGCTTCTGCCCTTCGAACCGGAGTTTTTCGATCGGTATGGCATCGACTGCACCTATGTCGGGCATCCGGCAATCGAGCAAGGCTATAATCGTGGTGATGGCGATGCGTTCCGCCGACGCAAAAACGTTCCAGCCGACGCGATTATATTGGCTCTGCTGCCGGGGAGCCGCCGCGGCGAAATCGACCGGCTGTTGCCGGTTTATCGTGATGCACTTGCCCTCCTGAGCGATAGGACGAAAGACCTGGCAGCCGTCGTACCGACCACCGGGGCAATGCATCAGCATGTCGCTGAGATGGTCTGCTCCTGGAAGATGCGCACAATCTTGGTGCCGGGTTCTGCAGAGCAGCCCGATGCATATGCTGCTTGCGATGCTGCGATCACCAAATCCGGCACAAGTACCCTTCATCTAGCGCTTGCCCGAGTGCCGATGGTGGTCTGCTACAGGGTAAACCCAGTGACCGCTTTTTTCGGCCGCAGACTGATCAATGTCAGCCATGTGGCGCTGGCCAATCTCCTCACGGATAATCCGGTGGTGCCTGAGTTGTTGCAGGAACGCTGTACTGCGGAGAACGTCGCCAGGGAAATCGGAGGCCTGCTCAATGACCCCAGGGTAAGAATGCAGCAACTAGCCTCCTTCAAACAGGTCGCGGAGAAACTCGATA
>DATHRP010000228.1:0-2927 GCA_035465195.1 Afifellaceae bacterium
AGTCAGGATCGCGGCCTGGGCATCGAGCCGGCCGAGCTGGCGTTCGACGTCGGGATGGTTCGAAATCGCGACGGGTGGAGCTCCGGGCGAACCGCCCTGGCGCCGTTCGCCGGCATAGCGCCGGGCAAGCTGCGCGGACCGCAAGGCAATGCCGGCGCCCTGGCATGCGACCTGCAGGCGCATCAGTTCGATCATGTGGAATAGCTGCGGCAGCCCGCGTCCGGGTTCGCCGATCAGATGCCCATGTGCGCCCGTAAAACGCAGAACACAGGTGGGCGAGCCGTGCAGGCCGAGTTTTTCCTCGATCCGTTCGACGGTCACTCCGTTCGGCGCGCCGGAGTCGGTGCGGTCGGGAACGAGGAAGAGCGACAGGCCGCGCGTGCCTTCTTCAGACGAGCCGGTCCGTGCCAGGAGCATGTGGCCGATGCGATCGGTCATGTCGTGGTCGCCGAAAGAGATCCAGCACTTGGTCCCGTCGATCTGCCACCCGTTGGCTCCGCGGACGGCGCGCGTCCGGATACGCCCGACATCCGAGCCGGCGTCAGGCTCCGAAATGCAGATCGTCGCTGTCCAGTCGCCCACCGCGAGGCGGGGCGCCCAGGTGGCGGCAAGATCCGTCGCGGCGTTCGCCAGCAAGTGCGCGCCGGCCCGGCTGGCACCGGCTGCCATCATGAAGGCGGTCGCCGCCCCTTCGAAGTGTAGACTGGCGGCCGCGTGGATCGGAAGCGGCAGACCGAGCCCGCCCATATCGGTGGGTAGGTCCGGGGCGATCCAGCCATCCTGTCCAAGGCGGCGGTATGTCGTGGCGTAGCCACCCGGTGTGACGACACGTCTGTTCTCGAGCCGGCAGCCTAAACGGTCGGCCGTCGTGCCGAGCGGAACAAGGACGTCTTCGGCCAGCCGCTCGGCTTCCTGCAGGATCTGCGTAACCTCCTCGCGGTCGAGGCCCGCTGCCTCGGAAGTTGCCGTACACCCTGGCGTGGCATCGAATATGTCGACGATCCAATCGATCATTTGGGTGGCAGGCGCATGCCACCGTCAAGGCGGATCACCTCGGCGTTCAGATAGCGATTCTCCAGGCAGAAACGCACGGCATCCACAAACTCCGCGGGATCCCCGAGGCGGGCAGGGAACGGAACCGAAGCGGCAATGCTCGCACGAGCCTCTTCCGGCAGTTCCTCCAGCAGCGGCGTCATGAAAATGCCTGGCGCGACCGTGTTCACGCGGATGCCGAATCGCGAGAACTCCCGCGCGGCCGGGAGCGCCATGGCGACGATTCCGCCCTTTGATGCAGCATAGGCGGCCTGTCCGACCTGACCGTCGAAGGCCGCGACCGACGCCGTGTTGACGATCGCTCCCCGCTCATCGCCCGCCATCGGGGCCTGCTGCGTCATGTGGGCGGCTACAAGGCGCATCACATTGAATGTACCGATCAGGTTGACGCGGATGACTGTTTCAAAGTCGGCGAGCGGCATCGGGCCGTCGCGGCCGGCTATCCGTGCCGCAGTGCCGACGCCGGCGCAATTGACGAGGCCGCGGATCGGGCCGCTTTCTTCGGCGGCCCTCTCGATCTCGAGGCCAAGTTCCGGGTCGGCGACATCGGCCGCCACGGCCCGTGCGCCGATTTCGGAGGCTATCCTATCGGCTGCATCGGCGTTCCGGTCGACGATCGTTACGCGGGCTCCGGCGCCCGACAGTTGGCGCGCCGTTGCCTCTCCAAGTCCGGACGCACCGCCGGTGACGACGACATGGCTGCCGGCAATCTGCATCAGGTCATTCCTTCAGTGGCAAGGGCGATGACCCGCGGATCGTCCGACCACAGGCTGTCGACCAGGTCGGCACGGTGGTGCAGCACTGCACGCTGATTGACCGAGCCCTTGTCCGTGACCTCGCCTTTGTCGAATAAAAGCGGTGCGTCCAGGAAAATAATTCGCGTCACCCGGGTCGCCGATCCCGTTGCATTGCGGGCATGGGCCGCCAGCCGGTCCAAGGCCGTCCGCCTCACGGCTGGGTCGTGGAGCAACGCCTCACCGCTGAGATCCGGGACGCCGGCGATGGTACGCAATGCAGCCCAGTCCGGGACGACAAGAGCGCCCAGTTGGTGATGTCCCTCACCGGCGATCACGACATCACTCGCGAGGCCCTTCAGGTCGTTGGTCAACGTCGCGCGGAGCGGCCCGACGGCTACCCAAGTGCCCGAGGCGAGCTTGAAGTTTTCCGCCAGGCGACCGTCGAAATAGATACCGGCCGCCATATCGTTCGGGTCGGCGAGACGGAAGGCGTCGCCGAAACGAAAGAACCCTTCTTCGTCGAACGCCTCGTCCGTGAGATCCGGGTTGCGCCAGTAGCCCGGCGTGACCGAGGGGCTCTTCACCCGGCCTTCCAGCCTGTCTCCGTAAGGTACGAGTTTCAGCGTTACGCCGTGAGCGGGGATGCCGACATTGCCCGGGCGGTCCTGCCGCTCCGTGCACATCAGCGCGAAAGGCCCGGTTTCCGTCGATCCGAAGCCGTTGCAGAGCAGGATGCCCCCCGGTACCGCCTGTTCGGCGACGTGGGTGATCCGGTCCCAGACCGGCTGGCTCATCCCGGCGCCCGCATAAAACAGCATCTGCAGGCGCCGAAAGAACGTGTCCCGCAACGCCGCGTCCGTCTCCATCGCGTCGAGGAGCATCTGGTAGCCGAGTGGCACGTTGAAATACCAGGTGGGAGATTTGTCGCCCAAATTCTCGATCGTGTGGCCGATCTGGTCGGGTGTCGGCCGGCCGTCATCGATATAGAAGGTGCCACCGCTGTAGATCACCATGTTGAAGACCTTGTTGCCACTGGCGGTGTGGCTCCACGGCGCCCAGTCGACAACGACGGGCGGCGTTTCCTCCATGAAGGCGTAGCACTGCCGGACCATCTGCTGGTTCGAGCACAGCATGCGT
>DATHRP010000229.1:0-7026 GCA_035465195.1 Afifellaceae bacterium
AGCTTTTCCGCCACCGCGCCGACCGGGTCCATCCCGGTGTCGTCGAAGAGCAGGAAGATCTGGTCGCGCGCCAGGCCGAGGAACCGGGCCTTGCCGGTCCGCGCCTCCGCCGACTGCCCGACGGCAGGCAATTCAACGCCGTAAGTGGCCTGCACAGCCTTGGCGAACGCCTCGGCGCCGCCCAGCGGCACGGCGAGCGAGACGATAGCCGTTCCGCTCACCTCGGCGACCGAGAGGCCGTCGAAATTCTCGCTGAAACCGCCGAGCGGCGATCGTGCTTCGAGTTTCGTATCAGCCACGCAGCCGTTCTCCCTCGGGGTCGATGAAATGCGGCGAGACGATTTCGACCTCAACCGATTTGCCGCGCACCGGATCGGCGGCGACGACAGTCTCGCCGAGACGTTCCGACCCGCGGCCGATCAGGCCGAGGCCGATATGGTGGCCGAGATCGGGCGAATAGCAGACCGAGGTCATCCAGCCCTCGTCGTTTTCCGTCGTCTGCCCGGCGCCTTTCGTGAAGAAATGCGCGCCGGCATTTAGCGATTGGGTCCTGTCGACCGGTCTGAAGCCGACCAGCGCCAGGCCGTCTTCGCGATTGAGGCCGGGGCGTTCGGACAGGACCTTGCCGATGCAGTCCTTTTTCCCGGAGACCATGCGGCCGAGACCGAGATCACGCGCCGTCGTCTGGCCGTTCAACTCGGCGCCGGTGGCGTGGCCCTTCTCGATCCGCATGACATTCAGGGCTTCGACGCCGTAGGGAACGACGTCGAATTCCTCGCCGGCTTCCATCAGGGCGCGCACCAGCGTGTCGCCGTAGCGGGCCGGGACGGCGATCTCGTAGGCGAGTTCGCCGGAAAAGGAAATGCGGTAGAGCCAGGCCGGCATGCCGCCGAGGGCGGTGATCCTGCCGCAGCCCATGAAGGGGAAGGCGTCGTTGGAGATGTCGAATTCCGCATCGACGACCTTCTGAAGCAGCTTGCGCGCGTTCGGCCCGGCCACCGCAAACTGGGCGAACTGGTCTGTCACCGAGATCAGGTGCACGTCCATGCCGGGCCAGAGGCACTGGCGGCAGAACTCCAAGTGCCGGAACACGCTGACGGCGTTGGCCGTCGTCGTGGTGACCAGGTAATGGTTGTCGGCGAGCCGTGCCGCAGTGCCGTCGTCCATGACGAGGCCGTCCTCGCGCAGCATCAGGCCGTAGCGCACCTTGCCGACCGGCAACGTGGACATGGTATTGGCATAGACACGGTCGAGGAACTCCGCCGCATCGCGACCCTGCACGTCGATCTTGCCGAGGGTGGAGACGTCGCAGACGCCGACGGATGCGCGGGTCTGCCTGACCTCGCGGTCGACGCTCTGTCGCCAATCGGTCTCGCCGTCGCGCGGGAACCACTGGGCGCGCAGCCACAAGCCGGTCTCGACGAAGACGGCGCCTTCTTCCTCCGCCCAGTCGTGGCCGGGCGTGTGGCGGGTCGGGCGGAAATCCTTGCCGCGCGAGCGGCCGGCGAAAGCCGCGATCGGCACGGGCGTATAGGGCGGCCGGAAGATCGTCGTGCCCGTTTCGGCGATTGTTCTGCCGGTGCATTCGGCCATCACGGCGAGCGCCGGGATGTTCGCCGTCTTGCCCTGGTCGGTCGCCATGCCCAGCGTCGTGTAGCGCTTCAGGTGTTCCACGGAACGGAAGCCTTCCTGGTGGGCGAGCTTCACGTCCTTGACGGTGACGTCGTTCTGCAGGTCGAGCCAGGCGCGCCCGCGGCTCTGGCTGACGTGCCAGAAAGACGAGACGGCGGCGGGCTCGTCTTCAGCTTTCGGCGGTTTAGTGGCCGACTTGGCGAAGCCTAGATCCTTGCAGGCCGACCTTGCCGCCTCGTTGCCCTGCCTGAGCGCGGCGGCAAGCGTCATCGCGCCGCCGGCGGCGCCGGCCACGCTCATGCCGGGCGGCAGTTCGCCGCCGGGCACGAAGGCTGCGATATCGTCGCGCCAGACCGGCCGGCCGCGATGGTGGCAGGTCAGATGGACGTTCGGATTCCACCCGCCCGAGACGGCGATGCAGTCGGCGGGTATCGTCAGCCCGTTCGACAGGGTCAGCGAACGGATGCCGTGCCGGCCCGCCGTGCCGACAACGCGTTCGTTCATGACAATGGCCGCGCCGCGCGGGGCAAGCAGTGGCTCGCCCGGACGGCTGTCGATGATTGCCGTCACCGTGACGCCCTTGTCGGCCAGATCGCGCGCCGTGCGCCAGCCGTCGTCATTGTTGGTGAAGACCGCGATCCGCCGGCCCGGAGCGACGCCCCAGCGGTTGGCGTAGGCGCGCACGGCGCCGGCCAGCAAGACGCCCGGCCTGTCGTTGCCGCCGAAGGCGATCGGCCGCTCGGTGGCTCCGGCGCAGAGGATCGCGCGGCGGGAATAGACGCGCCAGAGCACCTGGCGCGGTTTGCCGCCGCTGACGGGCAGGTGGTCGGTCATGCGCTCCAGCGCGCCGTAGATGCCGTGATCGTAGGCGCCGAAGACAGTTGTGCGCGGCATCAGCCGGACATTCTCCATCGCCGCCAGCTCGGCGACGGCGCTTTCGGCCCATCCGGCGCCAACGCCACCGTCGACCTCGAAGGTCTCGGCGTTGAGGCGTCCGCCCATGCGGAAATCCTCGTCGGCGAGGATCACGCGCGCGCCGGCTCGGCCCGCCGCCAGCGCGGCGGCAAGACCTGCCGGGCCGGCACCGATGACGAGGATGTCGGCGTGCAGAAAACCCTTGTCGTAGATATCGGGGTCGGGTTCACCGGACAGTCTTCCGAGCCCGGCGGCGGCGCGGATCACCGGCTCGTAGACCCGCTCCCAGAAGGCCTTCGGCCACATGAAGGTCTTGTAGTAGAACCCGGCGTTGAGCAGCGGCGAGAGCAGGTCGTTCACGGCCATCAGGTCGTATTTCAGCGGGCCGCGATGATTCTGGCTTGTCGCCTCAAGGCCGTGGAACAGTTCGGTCACGGTGGCGCGCGTGTTGGGTTCCACGTATGCGCCGCGGCGAAGCTGGACGAGGGCGTTGGGTTCCTCCGACCCGGCGGAAAAGATGCCGCGTGGCCGGTGATACTTGAACGAGCGCCCGACAAGCCGGACGCCGCTGGCGAGAAGGGCGGAGGCCAGCGTGTCGCCCTGATAGCCCTCATAGGCCACACCGTTGAACCTGAAGGCGAGCGGCGTTTCGCGATCGACAAGACCACCGGGAATACGGTGCTTCTGTGTCCGGGGCGCCCGCCGCTTCAGGCTGAACGGCTCGACCATGCTCATCTGCCGCGCCACTTTGCCAGCGCCACGTCACGGGCGAGTTCTACCTTTGTTATCTCGTGGGTCCGCGTGTTGCGCGTGACGACCAGCCAGGACCGGTCGCCGTGCTCGTGGAACCACAGTTCCCGGTGCTCGCCGGCCGGGTTGTCGCGAAGGTATAGGTACTCGTAAAAGCGCTCTGCCGCATCGTCAGCCTCCGGGTCCGGACGGGCGATCAGCGCGGCGTCTCCGAGACAGGTGAATTCGGCGGCGTCGCGCGGTCCGAGCAGCGGGTGGTCGATGATCATGGCCGCGCCCTCAATGCAGGTTCGGCTGGGCGCCGGCGCCGCGCTCGTCGATCATGCGGCCGTTCATGAAGCGGTCGAGCCGCATTTCGGCCGCCACCGGGTGCGGTTCGTCCTTTGCCAGCAGGTGGGCGTAGCAGAAGCCGCTCGCGGGCGTCGCCTTGAAGCCGCCGTAGCACCAGCCGCCGTTGAAATAGAGGCCGTCGATGTGGGTCCGGTCGATGAAGGGCGAACCGTCCATCGACATGTCCATGACGCCGCCCCACATGCGCAACATCCTGGCGCGGCCGATCATCGGCATCACAGCCATGCCGCCCTCGCAGACATCCTCGATCGTGGGCAGGTTGCCGCGCTGGGCATAGGTGTTGTAGCCGTCGATATCGCCGCCGAAGACCAGCCCGCCCTTGTCGGACTGCGAGATATAGAAGTGGCCGGCGCCGAAGGTGACGACACCGGGGATGACCGGTTTCAGCCCTTCGGAGACGAAGGCCTGCAGGACGTGGCTCTCGATCGGAAGGCGCATGCCGGCGAGCGCCATGACGCGGCCCGACGATCCGGCGACGCAGACCGCGACCTTCTTCGCGCGGATGGTGCCGCGTGTCGTCTCGACGCCGCTGCATGCGCCGCCGTCGATCAGGAAGCCGGTGACTTCGCAATTCTGGATGAGGTCGACGCCGCGGCTGTCGGCGCCGCGGGCATAGCCCCAGGCGACCGCGTCGTGACGCGCGGTGCCGGCGCGCGGCTGCAGCAGGCCGCCGCGGATCGGAAATCGACCATTGTCGAAGTCGAGGAAGGGGCACAGCTTGCGGACGCCTTCGCGGTCGAGCAGCACCGGATCGGCGCCGGAGAATACCATGGCATTGCCGCGCCTGGCGTAATCGTCGCGCTGGCCGTCGCTGTGCAGGAGATTGAGGATGCCGCGCTGGGATACCATGGCGTTGTAGTTGAAATCCTGCTCAAGGCCCTCCCACAGCTTCAGCGACAGTTCGTAGAAGGGCTGGTTGCCCGGCAGCAGGTAGTTGGAGCGGATGATGGTCGTGTTGCGGCCGATATTGCCGGAGCCGAGCCAGCCCCTCTCCATGACCGCGACATTGGTGATGCCGAAGGTCTTCGCCAGGTAGTAGGCGGTCGAGAGGCCATGTCCGCCGCCGCCGACGATGACGATGTCGTATTCGGCCTTCGGCTCCGGCTCGCGCCAAACGGGCTTCCAGCCGCGATTGCCGGTCAGTGCCTCCTTCAGGATCGTCCAGCCGGAATAGCGCATCGTATATTTGCCCGGGGTTTCCGCCGATATCCGCATAGTCGACATGTCGGCCCCAAATGGACTTTCATGAACTGGTCGGAATATTGTCCGATATGGCCATATCCTTTCCACCGGACCGCCCGTTCCGGGTCGGCTTCCTGCTGATCGACGGCTTTGCGCTGATGTCCTACTCGGCGGCGAGCGAACCGTTGCGCGCGGCGAACCTGCTGGCTGGCCGGGCGCTCTACGATGTCCGTCATCTTGCGGCGCGGGGCGTGCGGGCGGTGAGTTCCGGAGGCGCCGCAATCGATGCGACCGCGGCGGTGGGGAAGGATTTCGACTTCGACCTGCTCGTCGTGGTCGCCGGCGGCGATCCGTCGTCGTTTCGCGATGCCGGCGTGTTCCGCTGGCTGCGCCAGCTCGAGCGGCGTGGCGTGGCGCTGGGTGGCGTATCCGGCGGGCCGGTGATCCTTGCCTCGGCCGGCCTGATGGACGGGCGGCGCATGACGGTGCACTGGGAGCACGCGGCGGCGCTGGCGGAGATTTCACCGGGGCTGCCGGTGCAGCGCAGCCTCTACGTGATCGACGGCGACAGGCTGACCTGTGCGGGCGGCACGGCGCCGCTCGACATGATGCATGCGGTGCTTGCCGAACATCACGGCCACGATTTCGCCAGGCGGGTCAGCGACTGGTTCATGCATACGGAGGTTCGGCCGCCCGGCGGACCGCAGAGGGCGGGTCTGGCGGAACGCCACGGCACGACAAACGCCGCCGTGCTACAGGCCATCGCGGCGATGGAAGACCATGTCTCCGACCCGCTCGATCTCGGTCAGCTGGCCGCCCTTTGCGGGTTGGGCCGCCGCCAACTCAACCGGCTTTTCGGCGAACGGCTGGGCCGCAGCACCATGGCATTCTATCGCGATCTTCGACTCCAGAAGGCCCGCAACCTGCTTGACCAGTCGCCGCTGCCGATCACCGAAATCGCGCTTGCGACCGGTTTTGCAAGTTCGGCGCATTTTTCAAGGGCGTTCCGCGTGCGGTACGGGTCCGCGCCGTCTTCGCTGAGACGCTAGGTTTTCCGGTATTCCCGATAAGCCCGGTCAGACCGCGTTAACCATTCGTCAACACCTTAACCAAGTATCAATCGGTCGGGTGTAGCGGTGAGAGATCGATCGGTCCGTGTGACGTAAAAAAATGAACAGATTTCGCGTCCTTTGTTTCCTGTTGCCGGCCCTGCTGCTGGCGGCGCCCGCCCATGCGCGGGACGATCTGCCGTGGCGGCTGAAGACCTATCCCGATGGCGGCCAGGCATTGACCGATATCGTGGCGACCACGCTGATCTCGCAGGGCGACCTAATCCTGCCGACATGCGACGAACTGCGTCCCGGAAATACGGAGCAGATCGCCAGCGGCTTTGCCGGCATCAGCGTCGCGGTCGTCGAGTCCGATCCGAACAATGCGGCGATGATCGTCGACGGACTGCCGCTCTGCTGGAAACTGGTGGAGGCGACGGACGCCGATACGCGGATCACGCTGGGCGCCGCGCTGGCCCTGACGGCCCGGCGGCTGGCGGAGACCAATCTCGATTACGCGCAGGAGGTCGACTTCCTGGTGGCCATGTCGAACGACGAAGTCGTGCAGACCTCGTACGAGCTCGCCATGGGGCAGGACAATCTCGGCCTGCTGATCGCGCAGGAGGACGGTGACGGTGTCAATCCGGCGCCCGGCCCCCCGGCACCGGTCGGCGGTGGCGGTATCCCCTCGATCAACTGACGGGCAATCTAATTCCTTCGGTGCAGCCGAATCCGTTTGACAAAGCGCACGCGTCGGCTACTGGACATTTTCGGTTGAATGCTTCGATCGCAGAGGATTGATGCACCGCGCCCTATCGACAAATGGCTGAAACTTCCGACGCCGCGTGCGGCCCGAAACCCGCCGTGCGTTTCAGGAAAGCCGTGACCGGAGACGCCGACAGGCTGTCCGAAATCGAGGCCGTGAGCTTTTCCGGGGACCGGCTTTCGCGGCGGTCGTTCGCACGTCACATCGCAAGCCGAAGCGCGGCCGTGATCGTTGCCCTGGCCGGACCGGCGATCGCCGGATACGCGCTGGTCCTGTACCGCCGCAATTCGGGGATCGCACGGCTCTACTCGCTGGCGATCGATCCGGAATTCGCCGGGCGGTCAATCGGCAGGGCGTTGGTGGGAGAAGTTGAAAGTGTTT
>DATHRP010000230.1:0-1681 GCA_035465195.1 Afifellaceae bacterium
CTGACAAGCTGCAAAAGGTGGCGGACTCGGACGAGTGGAAGGAAGCCATGGCGGCGAACGGACTGGCGCCGTTCACCAAGGTCGGCGATGACTTCCAGAACTGGATCGACAAGGTGGTGGCCGACACCGTCGCGCTTTCCAAGGAAATCGGGGTCATCCAGTAGTGAAAAGCGACCGGATCTTCGGTCTGGTCATCCTGATCACGGCGCTCGCATATATTGCGAGCGCCTTCCAGATCCAGACCAGCTTCCTGTCCGACCCTGTCGGATCGAAGACCTTTCCGATCCTGATCGGCGTGACGGCGGCGGTCTGCGCGCTGATCATCATGTTCCGGCCGGACGCCGATCCCGAATGGCCGCCGTCGCGGACATTCGTCGCGCTGGCGATCGCGGTGGCGGTGCTCGTCGCCTACGCCTATGCGCTGAAACCGCTCGGTTTCCTGCTGCCGACCTTCGCGGCCGCGGCGGTGCTGAGCTACCAGATCAGCCCGCGCCCGGTGCCGGCGCTGATTGCCGGCGCGGCGCTGTCGGGAGGCCTGTTCGTGATCTTCAAGTACATTCTGGGCCTCGGGCTGGTCGCTTTCGGCGGGAGCGTAACCGGATAGGTCTTGTCCCGGGGGGAGGGGGCGCATGGATATCTTTTCCAACCTGGCACTCGGCTTCAGCGTTGCGCTGACGCCGTTCACGCTGACGCTTGCCGTCATCGGCTGTTTTCTGGGCACGATTATCGGCTCGCTGCCGGGCCTGGGACCGGCCAACGGCGTGGCGATCTTGATTCCGCTCACCTTCACGATGGGGCTCGACGCGACATCGGCGCTGGTGCTGATGACCAGCGTCTATTACGGCGCCATGTATGGCGGGCGGATCAGCTCGATCCTGCTCAACATCCCTGGCGACGAGCC
The DNA here is from genome assembly GCA_035465195.1 of Afifellaceae bacterium. Taxonomy (GTDB): domain Bacteria; phylum Pseudomonadota; class Alphaproteobacteria; order Rhizobiales; family Afifellaceae; genus CAMYKZ01. The sequence continues at coordinate 902 of DATHRP010000230.1, forward strand.
GGCGCTGATGACGACGCTCGACGGCTATCCGATGGCAAAGCAGGGCAAGGCCGGCGACGCGTTGGTCCTGTCCGGCGTCGCCTCCTTCGTCGGCGCGTTCCTGGCCACCGTCGGGCTGGCGCTGCTGGCGCCGCTGCTGGCGCGGCTCGCCTACAGCTTCGGCCCGGCGGAATATTTCGCGCTCTACCTGCTCGCCTTCTGCACTCTGGGTGGCATGGCCTCCAACAATCAGGCGAAATCGGCGATCGCTGCCTGTATCGGTCTCGGCATCGCGATGATCGGTCTCGACAACAGCACCGGTATGGAACGCTTCACCTACGGCAATCTGCATCTCAAGGACGGGATCGACTTCCTAGTCGCGATCGTCGGCCTGTTCGCCATCGCCGAAGTGTTCTTTTTCATCGAGAGCCACGGCAAGGATACCGCGATCGGCGCCCGCTTGGAAAAGGTGACGATCCCGGTGAAGATGATCGCCGAAAGCACCTGGACGATGCTGCGGTCGACGGTGATCGGCTTCTTCGCCGGGGTGCTGCCGGGGGCCGGCGCGTCGCTCGGCAGTTTCATGGCCTACATGTCGGAAAAGGCGCTGGCCAAAGACCCCGAGACGTTCGGAAAGGGCAATCCGCGCGGCGTGGCGGCACCGGAGGCCGGCAATAACGCGGCGGCCGGCGGCGCGCTGGTGCCGATGCTGACGCTGGGCGTGCCGGGCTCGGGCACGACGGCGGTGTTGCTGGCGCTGCTGGTCACGCTCAATATCACCCCCGGGCCGACGCTCTTCAC
>DATHRP010000231.1:0-2003 GCA_035465195.1 Afifellaceae bacterium
AAGACCTCGACATCGGTGTCGAGATGCTCCGCGCTCAAACCGGAAAACTCGCTGTCGGGAGGAACCACCGCCATGTCGAGCCGTCCGTTGGCCACCTCCTCGCTGAGCACCGCGCTGTAGGCTTCCGTCACCGTGACCTCGACATGGGGATATAGCCGCGCAAACCGTTCCAGCACCGGGGCCAGCACCGAACGCGCGAAGGTCGGCATCATGCCGACCCGGACAGTACCGCTGACCTCGCCGGACAGCGCCTCCACGTCGTTCTGGATGGCGCTCACCTCGCGCAGGATCCGCGTCGCGCGCTGATAGAGCTTCTCTCCCGCGCCGGTCGGCATCACCCCGGTCGACGAGCGGTCGAACAGCCGGACGCCGAGCCGTTCCTCCAGATCCTTGATCTGCATGCTGAGCCCGGACTGCGTGGCGTGCACGCGTTTCGCCGCGGCCGTGAACGAGCGCTCCTCGTAGACGGCGACCAGGAACCGGAGTTGGCGAAGCTTCATTTCAATCAAGATTTCTGATGGTTACCAGCTACAACGATCAAGTTCATTGATGCTGGCTAGCGCACAATCGGCTGATTAACAAGGCTTTCGCGGAATCCGGCGGCGCGTTCCGGTCCGAGATGGCTAGTGGGCCGTGACCACGACCCTGAGCGTCACCCACAGGATGACCGGCAGGAAGACGAAGGTCAGCATGGTCGAGACGACCACGGCGCCCGCCACCTGCGGCGCGTCGGGACGATAGCGCTCGGCGAAGACATAGTTGACGATCGCCGTCGGCATCGACGCCAGCAGGAACACCGTCCCGGCCTCGGTTCCGCCGAGGCCCAGGAGCCGGATGACGATCAGTCCGGTCGGCACGCCGATCAGCAGGCGTGCCGCGGCGATGATCAGGGCGGGCTTGAGATCGGAGACGGCGAGCCGCGCCAGCGACGTGCCGAGCAGGATCAGCATGGCCGGAATCATCATGCCGCCCAGCAGCTCGGTTGTGGAAGCGATCACCGGCGGCACTTCGATCCCGCTCGCCAGCACGACGCCGACCAGCAGGATGGAATAGATCAGCGGCTGCCGCGCAAGATCGCGCGGGCTGTATTGCCCGGAGGCGATCGACGCCCCGACCGTATATTGCAGCAGCGCGATCACGAAGAAATAGGAGATGCCAAGCGCCAGCCCCCGTTCGCCGAAGGCGAGCAGGACGATCGGCAGGCCTATATTGCCGGAATTGGGCAGCATAAGACACGGCAGGAACGTCCGGAACGACATGCCGAGCAAATAGAGCAGCACCATGGCGGCAAGCGCCGCGATCGTCACGCACAGCACGGCGGAGAGCGCCATGGTCGCCAGGACACCGGCATCGACCTCCAGCGACGTCAGCGTGGAGAAGACCAGTGACGGCGTGGCGATCAGCAGGACCAGCGAACTGATCGTCCGGGAGTCGATCTGCGTCGCCGAGCGGCCGAGCGCAAAGCCGATCAGCGTGATCACGAAGATCGGGCTGATCACGTTGAAGATCTGAGAATACACCCCGCCCCCTTGGCCGCCGTTCCGGTCGCTGCAGCTCGTAGCGTTGCCACATCTGCTGGTAAACCAGTTTTGCGGCAGCGGCGATCAGGAATGATTATGCGGCTTATACCGAGATATGATTACGGGCCGTCCGGGCGCTGACTGTATAAACCTCTGCATATTCCGGTGAGTGGGACCAGCCGCGCCGAGCAACAGCCGGGTGGCGGCGATCATTCGTCGGCCTTAAGCGCGCCGCGACCACCCGGCCTGAGATGAATACGGCGCGCGGATTTGCTGAGGGGATCGGATGCCGCATATCAATCCGCTGAGCATCGAGGAGACCGAAGCGGCCAAGGCCGACATCGAGGCGCTGGCCTCGGCGACCGGGTTCGTCGCCAATTCGATGCTGACGCTGGCCAGGCGCCCGGAGATTGCGCGCGCGGTTCTTGGCCTGATCCGGGCCGTGGTACGCAACCCCGACGGCAAGGTCGACCCGGCGCTGCG
>DATHRP010000232.1:0-4685 GCA_035465195.1 Afifellaceae bacterium
CTCGACCCGCACCGCGATTATTCCGAGAAGGCTGTCCGGAATGTCCTGCCGGACATCCTTTCTGACGCCGTGCTCGGCGTGGTCGATCAGCACCGCTCGGGCGAACCGGCCGACACGACGCCGCGCGAAGTCGAACTCGTGCTCGACAATGACGACGTCATCATCCTCGACTACGTTGTGACACCGTCGCGGCTGGAGGGCGAGCCGTCGGCCAACGGCACCAGGGCTCCCGACCGTTCGATCGCCTGCCTGACCTTCCGCGACATCACCGTACAGCGGCAGATGGAACGCCGGCTGCAATATCTGGCGACCCACGACCCGCTGACCGGACTTGCCAACCGGACGGAGTTCGAAGGCAGGCTGCTGGAAGCGACCGAAGACGAAAATGCCAACTCGAACGGCTGTACGGTCATTTCCATCGACCTCGACCGTTTCAAGAACGTCAACGACACGCTGGGACACGAATACGGCGACCAGCTGCTCCGGCTCGCCGCCAGCCGGCTCCTGAATTTCGCGAGCAGCACCAATGTCATCGCCCGCTTCGGCGGCGACGAATTCGCAATCCTGCTGTTCGACAAGATGACCAAGCCGAAACTCTGCAAGTTTCTGCGCAATATCATCAGCGAGCTGAACGAGCCTTACGAAATCTACGGTCACAGAGCGATCATCGGAGCCAGCCTAGGCGTCGTGGTGGCCAAGGGCGGCTCCGTCCGGGGCCTTGAACTGATCCGGGCCGCCGATGTCGCGCTGTACGGCGCCAAGGCGAACGGCGGCAACGGTTTCTGCTTCTTCGAACCGCAGATGGGCCTGAAGCTGCAGCTTCGCCGGTCGCTGGAACTCGACCTGCGACAGGCGATGGAGCGCGACGAGTTCGAGATATACTACCAGCCGCAAACCCGCCTGCCAGGCACCGAAATCATCGGCGTGGAAGCGCTGATCCGCTGGCTGCACCCGGAACGGGGCTTCGTCTCGCCAATGGAGTTCATTCCGGTTGCCGAGGATGTCGGCCTGATCGAGCCGATCGGCGCATGGCTCTTGAAGAAGGCCTGCGCGGAAGTGGCAAGTTGGCCGAAGGAGGTGACGCTGGCCGTCAATCTCTCGGCGGTGCAGTTCACCAGCGGCGATCTCCTGAAGACGGTCAACCAAGCGCTCGACCAGTCCGGACTGCCGCCCGAACAGCTGGAGTTCGAGATCACGGAATCGCTGCTGATGCGCGAGACCGGAACGACCCTGGAAATCCTGAACGCCCTGCGCGACATGCAGTCCGGCATCGCAATGGACGATTTCGGCACCGGCTATTCGTCGTTGAGCTACATCCGCAAATATCCGATCGACAAGATCAAGATCGACCGCGCCTTCGTCATGGACCTGCCGGAGAATCAGGAGTCGCTGGCCATCGTCAACGCTATCTCCGCAATGGCGGCGAGCCTCGGACTAAAGACGACCGCGGAAGGCATCGAAACCAAGGAACAGGCCCGCATCCTGACGAAGTCCGGCTGCACGTTCGGCCAAGGCTACCTGTACGGCAAGCCGATGCCGGCCTGCGAGATCGTCGAGATGCTGGGCAGCAAGTGGGCGGCCAAGCGACGCGCCTAGCAAACCGGGGCACTGCCCGGCTTTCACGTGTTTCTCACGACGCCGGCCGGTGGTCATTCGCCGGATAAGTGCTATTATCCTCACTGGATCCTGTGAAATTCGGGGTGAGTGAAGGGAGGGTTCCGCCATGATTTCATTGCCAAGGAACCTGAAGGCCGTCGGCTGGCGAATCCTCGCCGCGATTGCGATTGCGGCGCCGCTTGCCGGTCCGCAGCTGGGAACTGCTGCCGAAAACGATGATGTCGAGATCGCGCTGAGCCTCGCTCATTTCCTGCGGTCGGCGCGGACCGTCATTTCCGTCAACCAGGACCTGATCAACGATCCGACGATCGGAGACAAGGGATTGAGCGGATCTGCCGTACTCGCCGAAGCGCAAAAGCGATACCAGGCCGCCACGGGCGTCGACGCTGCAACGATCGATCCGGGCTCGCGCGAGGGACGTCTTCTCAAGGCACAGATGGACTCCATCGTCGAAGTGATGGACGAGAACCAGCACGCCATCAATCAGGAAGGGCTGGGCTTCAAGGGCTTTGTGCCGGCCGTGTTCGCCCGGCTGGTGAACGAGAAATTCCGGTCGAAGGTAGGCCATGACGCCGACGTCAAGGTCACCGCGCCGCGTGAGCTCATCCGCAACCGGAAAGCCCTGCCCGACGATTGGGAGCAGGAAGTGATCCAGTCCAAGTTCATCATGCCCGAATGGAAAAAGGACCAGATTTTCACGGCCCAGACCGACAGCGGCGGCCGCCCGGCGTTCCGTACGCTCATTCCGGAATATTACGGCGAAGCCTGCCTGCAATGCCATGGCGAACCGAAGGGCGAGATCGATATCACTGGCTATCCCAAGGAAGGCGGCAAACTGGGTGACCTGGGAGGCGTGATCAGTATTACGCTCTTCCATTGACCGAAACCCGCTCTTCCGCGCATCGCGCCCGGTAGAGCCGTTCGGTCCAGGGCCCAACCGCCAAACAGAGCAGGTCAATGTCCCGTTTTTCGATCCTGACGCGGTTGATGTTTCTGAGCGCCATCCTGCTGGCGGTGCTGATCGCGTCCAACTGGTTCCTCAGCGACCGTCTGTCCAAGAATGCCAACACGGTCCGTCAGCAGACACAGGCCGTGGGAACCCTGAAAACCGCCACGGCGGCGAGCAAGGCGTTCGGCGACCTGAAATACTGGCTGACCGACCTGGCGGTAAGCCTGCTGATGCGGTCGGAGCAGAATGCACAGGAGGCGCGCGACAGGCTTGACCGCGAACTGGACACGCTGGCGCGATACGACGCGGAGACAGCGCGGATCGTACGCGAGGAAGTGGATTCGCTGATCGAGAAGGCGACGGCTGCGGTCGACGCCTATAGCAACGACCAGCGGGTTCTCGGCAATGCGCTGATGGCGCAGACCCAGGTCCACGTCAAAACCGTCGACGACCGGCTGGCAGCCCTCGTCGACCGTCTCCAGGCGGAAGCCGTCGCGCGCAGCGACGCGGCGCTGGAAAGCGCCCATGACATTGCCGATGCCCTGCTTGCCGTGGTTATCGGCGCGGTCATCGTCGGTGGCAGCGCTACCTTCTTCATACTGCAATCGATCACGGTGCCGCTGCGCAGGCTGGTCAGTTCGATGTCCGACATAACCGGCGGCAACCTTGACGTCGAAATCCCGCCGGCCGGCCGCGACGAGATCGGCGTCATGGCCAATACACTCTCGCTGCTGAGAGACAGTCTCATCGAGCGCAACCGTCTCGAGCTCGAGCGCGTCAAGGCGGAGGCCGCGCTGCGGCAGGTCCAGACGCAGCTGACCGAGGCTATCGAGGCGATCTCCGAGGGCTTCGTTCTGTTCGATGCCGAAGACAAGCTCGTCATCTGCAACCAGACCTACCGCGAAATGTATGCCGAACTGGACGTCGGCATAGAGCCGGGCACCAGTTTCGAAAACATCGCTGCGGCCGTCGCCGGGAGCGGCATGATACCGGATGCGAACGCCGACCGGGCGGCATGGATATCGAGCCGGATCGCAAGACACCGCTCGCCGTCGGGGCCATACGAGCAGGAACGGGCCGACGGGCGCTGGATGAAGATCAGCGAGCGGCAGACCCAGGAGGGCGGTATCGTCGGCGTCTTCACCGACATCACGGAACTCAAGCGCAGAACAGCGCAGCTGGAACATGCGGTGGAAAACCTCGCCGTTGCGCGGGACGAGGCGGCCCAAGCGACAATGGCCAAGAGCCAGTTCCTCGCCAATATGAGCCACGAACTGCGAACACCGCTCAACGCCATCATCGGCATTACCGAGATGCTCGAGGAGGATGTTCGCGACCTCGGGCAGGACGATCTCGTCGAACCGCTGCAGCGCGTGTCGGGCGCAGGCAAGCATCTGCTGCGGCTGATCAACGATATTCTCGACCTGTCGAAGATCGAGGCCGGCAAGCTGGATTTCTACCTGGAAGACATCGATCTCGGGCACCTGCTGGAAGACTGCGTTTCGACGACGCGCTCGATGGCGGAGAAGAACGACAACCGCATCAGGCTTCGGTGCAGCGACAATCTCGGGGCGATGCATGCCGACATGACGCGGCTGCGCCAGATCGTGCTGAACCTGCTCAGCAACGCCAACAAGTTCACCAGCGACGGAGACATCACATTGTCGGCCAGCCGGGAGACGAACGACGGTGACGACTGGATCACACTATCCGTCTCGGACACCGGTATCGGGATGTCGCCGGAACAGACGGAAAAACTGTTCAAGGAGTTCAGCCAGGCCGACAGTTCGACGACACGGCGGTTCGGCGGCACGGGGCTGGGGCTGGCGATCTGCCGCAGGCTCTGCCGCATGATGGGCGGCAGCATCGACGTCTCATCGGCGCTCGGCGAAGGAACCACGTTCACGGTGAAGCTGCCCGCCCGCGTTGACGAGGCGGCATCGCCCCACACGACGTCGGCGCCGGTGCCGGACGTTCAATATGACCGCGAGCGCCGATCGAACGGTTCGACCAGCCAGACCGTGCTGGTCGTCGACGACGACCCGACTGTCCGCGACATGATGCGCCGCCTGCTCGCTAAGGAAGGTTTCGACGTGCTGACGGCCGACGGCGGCAAGGA
>DATHRP010000233.1:0-2374 GCA_035465195.1 Afifellaceae bacterium
CCGTGAACCTGGAAAACGTGCTTCGCTATATCCAGACCGATCGTGCTAATCTCACCCATGGATGGCTCCTCTCTAGCGGTTCTCCAAAGCACCGCAATTTGGCACATCGCGATGCCGGCGGAGGAGCCGTCCACAGCATCAGAAGCAGACCTTGAGCGGCGTATCTCCGTTTCAGTACCGCAAGTTCGCGGCTGTTAGTTGCCGGTCCACTTTGGCATCGATCGTTTTTCGACGAATGCGCCAATGCCAGCGGCGGCGTCACGCGCCATCATGTTTTCAGCCATTATCCGACCTGTGTAGGAATAGGCGTCACCGAGTTCCATCTCGGATTGCCGGTAAAAGGCCTCCTTTCCGATCTTGACCGCAGCGGGTGATTTGCCGGCGATGGTGCGGGCCATCTCCATGGCGGTGTCTTCCAGCGCATCAAGTGGGACGACGCAGTTGACCAGCCCCATCTCGGCGACACGGGCTGCGGGCAGGAACTCACCCAGGAGCAGCATCTCCATCGCCAGCTTGCGGGGCACGTTGCGGCTGAGCGCGACCATCGGCGTCGAGCAGAAGAGGCCGATATTCACGCCGGAGGTCGCAAAGCTTGCATCCTCGGCCGCCACCGCGAGATCGCAGGAGGCCACAAGTTGGCATCCGGCGGCGGTTGCGATCCCCCTAACCTCGGCGATCACCGGTTGGGGCAGGTTCACCACACGCAGCATCATGGCTGAACAGGTGGCGAAAAGATCCTGAAAATACTGGAACCCGCCATCCGCGTCCGCCCGGCGCGCGGTCATTTCCTTGAGGTTGTGACCGGCGCAGAAATGATCGCCGGCGCTGCGCAGGATCACCGCCCTGACAGAGCGGTCCCCGGCGATCTGGTCGAACGAGTCCGACAGCGCTGCCAGCATCGCCTCTGACAAGGCATTGATCGACTCCGGCGCATTCAGCGTCAGGACGGTGACGCCGTCGGCATCGGCCCGCTTCAGCAACTCGTCGTTCGGCATGTTGCTCTTGTAGACCATCGGCGGAAACCTTCAGCATGGGTTTGCCGCTGTCCATGCGGCGGACAGGGTCATATCGCCAGATCGAGCCGTGGCTTCCAGAAGGGACGGAACAGTTCGATCTTGGGGCAGCGGTTCATCACCACTTTCAGTCCCGCATCCTCGGCCAGCCTGGCAGCGCGGTCGTCATAAACGCCGATCTGACCCCAGAGCACCTTGGCGCCGATCGCGACGGCTTTCTCGGCGATGCCGTAGAGTTCTTCCTTGGGCCGAAACACCTCGACCATGTCCACCGGACGGTCGATTTCTTCAAGGGAATGATAGACTCGAATGCCTCGAATCTCCGTCACCCGCGGATTCGGGTTGACCGGCAAGATCTCATACCCGGTTTCATGCAGCACTCGCAGCACGCCGTAGCTGAACTTGGTCCTGTCGGCGCTGGCGCCGACCATGGCGATGGTTTTGACCGAGCGCAGAATATCGGCCAGATATTCCGGAGGGTAATCATATAGACGGTCGATATCGGCTTCGGGCATTTACGCCTCCTTGGGCGTGGCGATGTCCGCTTTCAGTTCGTGTGGCTCAAGCGGATCTAGAAACGGGTTGCGATAGAGCTTGTCGTGGCTTTCCACGCCGATCTCGAGCGTGCAATCCGACACCGGACGCGCGACACAGAGCACCACGTAACCATTGCTGATCTGACGGTTGTTCAGCGCCACCTGTCGGCGCTGATCGACTTCGCCGGCAGTCAGTTTCGCCGCACAGGTAATGCAGCCGCCATATTTGCAGCCGTAAGGCAGATCGACCCCTTGTTCGCGCAACGTGTCGAGCAGGGGGCGCCGGGTGTCGACCGTATAGGTCGCGCCGCCGCGGTTGGCGATCGTTACGGTCCGCGTGTCGGTCATAGCCAGATATCGCTCGTGCAATCGCCGCCCGGATAGCGGGTTTCATGGCAGCGGCTCGGCCCGTTGGGTTCCTTGCCGAAATCGACAATGAAATCTTCGTTTATCTTCATGCCGCCGTTCTCGACGTCGCAATCGATCATGACCATCACGCCGCCTTGCGTGCGGATTTCCGGATAGAACTGATTGTCCCAGGTCGAAAAAAGCGACGTCGTGACATAGAGCCGCTTGCCGTCGAGCGACAGCTGGAACATCTGCGGGCCGCCAGCAACCTTGACGCCGTTGACCTCGGGCGCCCTGCCCAGCAGCCCTCCCATCCATACCTGACCGGTCAGCTTCGGGTTGTGCGGGTCAGTGATGTCATACTGGCGCATATCGCCGTGCAGCCAGTTGTTCAGATAGAGGTACCTATCGTCCATCGAGACAAGGATCGCCGACATAACGCCGGGCACGGGAATCGGCCATTCGGGATGCGGCTCG
>DATHRP010000234.1:0-13533 GCA_035465195.1 Afifellaceae bacterium
TGGTTGCCTGGTTCCACAGGCCGGCGGCGGCCTTGGCCGGCGCTTTCCTGGACTCGCCTTAAGTTCGGCTTGATTTGAAGATGATCCGGGTTACAGTCACCGGACAATCGAAGACACAACCAGAGAATGCCGGTCAACGGCATCGTCCAAGGGTCGAGGAAAAACCATGTCGGATGCCGTTGCGCAGGGAGATGCGCGCGACGACACCTTTCCGAAGCTGCTGCTGCGCAACGCCGCTGTCCGCGGCGACCGTCCCGCCATGCGCGAGAAGGATCTCGGCATCTGGCAGAGCTGGACATGGGCGGAGGTCCGCCGGGAGGTCGAACGGTTCGCGCTCGGGCTGCAGTCGCTCGGTGTCGGACCGGGCGACAAGGTGGCGATCGTCGGCGGCAACCGGCCGCGTCTCTACTGGACCTTCATGGCGGCCCAGAGCCTGCGCGCCGTTCCGGTACCGGTCTATGCCGACGCCGTGCCGGAAGAGATGGCCTTCGTGCTCAAGCATGCCGAGGTCGGCGTCGCGGTGTGCGAGGACCAGGAACAGGTAGACAAGGCGCTCGCCGCGCGCGAAACCGCCCCGGCGCTGAAGCACATCATCTTCGACGAGGAGCGCGGCCTGCGCAATTACCATGAGCCGGGCCTGCGATCTTTCGATGCCGTCCAGACGATCGGCGACCAAATTCTCAAGGAGGACACCCGGGCCGGCGCACGCTGGGAGGAGGCGATCCGGGCTGCCAGCGGCGACGACATCTCCGTCATGCTCTATACATCCGGCACGACCGGGCAGTCCAAGGGCGTGCTGCTTCGGGCAAAGGATTCCGTCCAGGCGGCGCGCGACACGGTGGCGTTCGATCACCTGACCGACCGCGACGAGGCGCTCGCCTACCTGCCGCTCGCCTGGGTCGGCGACCATTACCTCAACTATGCCCAGGCGCTGGTCGCCGGTTTCTGCACCGCCTGCCCGGAATCGCAGACGACGGTGCAGAAGGACCTCCGCGAAATCGGCCCGACCTTCTATTTCGCGCCGCCGCGCGTCTTCGAGGGCCTGCTCACGCACGTGATGATCGGCATGCAGGACGCCAGCCGCATCAAGCAGAAACTGTTCCACTATTTCATGGACGTGGCCAAGCGCCACGGCGAGGATATCCTCGACGGCAGGCCGGTACCGTTCGGCGGCCGGCTGCTCTACGGCCTGGGCTCGATCCTGTTCTACGGGCCGCTCAAGAACATGCTCGGCTTCAGCAACATCCGCGTCGCCTATACCGCCGGCGAGGCGATCGGCGCCGACCTGTTCTCCTTCTTCCGCTCGCTCGGCATCAACCTGAAGCAGCTATACGGCCAGACCGAGGCGTTCCTCTATGTCACGGCGCAGCCGGACGGCCATGTCCGCTCCGATACGGTCGGGCCGCCGATGCCGGGCGTCGATATCCGCATCACCGATGACGGCGAGGTGCAGTTCCGTTCGCCCGGCATGTTCGCCGGTTATTTCAAGGAGGAGGAGAAGACGCGCGAGACGATGACGGAGGACGGCTACGTCAAGACCGGCGATGCCGGCTTCTTCGACACCGACGGCCAGCTCAAGATCATCGATCGGGCGAAGGATGTCGGCAAACTGACCGACGGCTCGCTGTTCGCGCCGAAGTATATCGAGAACAAGCTGAAGTTCTTCCCCAACATCAAGGAAGCGGTGGCGTTCGGCGACGGCCGCGGGATGGCGACGTGCATGGTCAACATCGACCTGACGTCGGTCGGCAATTGGGCGGAGCGCAACAACCTGTCCTACGGTTCCTACCAGGAACTGGCCGGGCATCCGCGCGTCTACGACATGATCGCCGACCATGTCGACGAGGTGAACCGGGCGCTTGCCGGCGAGCCGACAATGGCCGGGGCTCAGATCCACCGTTTCCTGGTGCTGCACAAGGAGCTCGACGCCGACGACGGCGAACTGACCCGGACCCAGAAGGTGCGGCGCAATTTCATCGGCGAGCGCTATCACGAGCTGATCGACGCGCTCTACGACGGCTCGCCTGAGAAACATGTCTCCACCGAGGTGGTCTTCGAGGACGGACGCAAGGGCTCGATCTCGGCCACCGTGAAGATCCGCGACATGTCGGTCTATCCTGCCGCCGCACCCGCGGCGCCTGTCGGCATGGCGGAGGCGGCGGAATGAACGTGCATACCGCCAGCGAAGCGATCGTTCCGGCCGCCGGCGAGGTGCTGCTTTCCATCGACAATGTCTCGCTGTCGTTCGGCGGCGTAAAGGCGATCGAGAACGTCTCCTTCGATATCCGCAAGGGCGAGATTCGCGCCATCATCGGGCCGAACGGCGCCGGCAAGACGTCCATGCTGAACGTCATCAACGGCTTCTATCATCCGCAGCAGGGCACGATCACCTTCAAGGGCCGGGTGCGGCAGGCGATGCGCCCGCACGAGGCGGCCTCGGCCGGCATCGCCCGCACCTTCCAGAACATCGCGCTGTTCAGGGGCATGTCGACGCTGGACAATATCATGACCGGCCGCGGCATGAAGATGAAGCGGAACATGTTCTGGCAGGCGTTGTGGGCGGGCCCGGCGGAACGCGAGGAACTGGAACACCGCCTGGCGGTGGAGAAGATCATCGATTTCCTGGAGATCGAGCATATCCGCAAGACGCCGGTCGGCAGCCTGCCCTACGGCCTGCAGAAGCGCGTGGAGCTCGGCCGGGCGCTGGCGGCGGAACCCGACCTGCTGCTGCTCGACGAACCGATGGCCGGCATGAACCTGGAAGAGAAGGAGGACATGAGCCGGTTCATCATCGACGTCAACGAACAGTACGGCACGACTATCGCGCTGATCGAGCACGATATGGGCGTGGTGATGGACCTGTCCGACCGCGTCGTCGTGCTCGACTACGGCAAGAAGATCGCCGACGGCACGCCGGAGGAGGTTCGCAACAACAAGGATGTCATCGATGCCTATCTGGGGGTGCCGCATGAATGAGCGTATGCAGGCAGCGGGGGAGGACCGCGCGGCATGAGCCCGGCCTTCCTCTATTTCATCGAAACGGTGCTGAACGGCCTGATGACCGGCGTCATGTATTCGCTGGTGGCGCTCGGCTTCGTCCTGATCTTCAAGGCATCGGGCATCTTCAATTTCGCGCAAGGGGTAATGGCGCTGTTCGCGGCCTTGACGCTGGTCGGGCTGTTGACCGGACAGGTGCCTTTCGCCCACCTGATCAACGCCATATTCGGCACCGACGTGCACAATTGGGGTCCCGGCCTTCCGGAAATCGTGGCTATCTTAGGCACGATGCTGATCATGATCGCGCTGGCATGGCTTGTGCAGAAGCTTGTGCTCAAGCACCTGGTCAACCAGGAACCGATCATCCTGTTCATGGCGACGATCGGACTGGCCTTCTTCCTGGAGGGGCTCGGCGACCTGATGTGGGGCTCCGACGTCAAGGTGCTCGATGTCGGCATTCCCTCCGGCGGCTCGTTCTGGTGGGAGGACGTGACGCGCGAATGGGCGGTGGAGGGCAGCGACTATTACGGCATGTACATCGACAAGCTCGATGTCGTCGCCGCGGTCGTGGCGATCGTGCTGGTCGTCGCGCTCACATTGTTCTCGCAATATACCAAGATGGGCAGGGCGTTGCGTGCGGTGGCCGACGACCACCAGGCGGCGCTGTCGGTCGGCATTTCGCTGCACACGATCTGGCTGATCGTGTGGTCGATCGCCGGCTTCGTGGCGCTGGTGGCCGGCATCATGTGGGGCGCCAAGTCCGGCGTCCAGTTCTCGCTGTCGCTGATCGCGCTGAAGGCGCTGCCGGTGCTGATCCTGGGCGGCTTCACGTCGATCCCCGGCGCCATCGTCGGCGGGTTGATCATCGGCGTCGGCGAGAAGCTCGCCGAGCTCTATATCGGACCGCTGGTGGGCGGAGCGATCGAGAACTGGTTCGCCTACATGGTGGCGCTCGCCTTCCTGCTGTTCCGGCCGCAGGGCCTGTTCGGCGAGCGCATCATCGAGCGGGTGTGAGGAGCGTATCGATGTCGCACAAGAGCCGCCTGGCAGCCCTGGTGATCGATTGCCGGTGCGACGATCTTTCAGACCACGTGGCGTTCTGGAGTGGCGCGCTCGGCTACGAGCCGGTTTATTTCGACGAAGAGCCCGATTACGTCGGCCTCGGCGTGCCGGGCGACGAGGTCACCGTCATCCTGCAGCGCGTCGGCCACGACAGCCGCGTGCATCTGGATATCGAGACGGACGATCAGGAGGCCGAAGTGAATCGGCTCGAGGCGCTCGGCGCGAAGCGGGTCGCCGACATCAAGAGGTGGGTGGTGATGGAGGCGCCAACCGGACACCGCTTCTGCGTGGTCAATCCGCAGCGGCGGGATTTCGCGGCCAACGCGAACCAATGGCCCGGCAACGGGGAGAGCGCCTGATGTTCTATCGCGAAGCCGGCGATTTCAAGACCAGCTACCGGTCCGACCAGCAGACCTTCCCGATCAAGCTCGACAGGGTGCTGTTCTGGAGCCTGATCGCGTTCGCGTTCGTGGTCGTGCCCTTCCTCATCAACGATTACTGGGAAAAGTCGATCCTGATCCCGTTCCTGGTCTGGTCGATGGCGGCGCTCGGGCTCAACATCCTGACGGGCTATTGCGGCCAGGTGAGCCTCGGGACGGGCGGCTTCATGGCCGTCGGCGCCTATGCCGCCTACAAGCTGATGACGGCGTTTCCGGAGCTCAACATCGTCTTCGTCATCATCCTGTCCGGCGGGGTGACGGCGATGGTCGGCGTGCTGTTCGGGCTGCCGAGCCTGCGCATCAAGGGCTTCTACCTTGCCGTGGCGACGCTGGCCGCCCAGTTCTTCCTGATCTGGGTCTTCAACAAGTTTCCCTGGTTCTACAATTATTCGGCGTCCGGCCAGATCACCGCGCCCGAGCGCACGATCTTCGGCATTGCCGTTACCGGGCCGAGTGCGCCGCCCTGGGCGACCTATCTGCTTTGCCTCAGCCTGGTCTTCGTGTTCGCATGGGCGGCGCGCAACCTGACGCGCGGCCGCGTCGGGCGCTCGTGGATGGCGATCCGCGACATGGATATCGCCGCCGAGATCATCGGCGTGGAGCCACTGAAGGCGAAGCTGTCGGCATTCGCCGTCAGTTCCTTCTATGTCGGCGTCGCCGGCGCGATGTATTTCACCATCTGGTTCGGCGCGGTGGAACCGACCGAGGCCTTCGGCATCAACCAGTCGTTCCGGGCGCTCTTCATGGTTATCATCGGCGGGCTCGGCTCGATCTTCGGCTCCTTCGCCGGCGCGGCGTTCCTGGTGCTCCTGCCGGTGCTGTTCAAGAACGTCATGGTCGGCCAGTTCGGCTGGCCGACCGATCTTGCGACCCATATCGAGATCATGCTCGTGGGAGCGCTGATCATCTTCTTCCTCATCGTCGAACCGCACGGGCTGGCAAGGCTCTGGCAGATCGCGAAGGAGAAACTGCGCCTGTGGCCGTTCCCGCACTAGCGGGCGTGGCCCGGGTCAATCGAAGGCCCCGGTCCCCGGGGCGAAATGTCCAAGAAAGGGAGGACACAAATGAAACTGGTAAGAATTGCGATGGTCGCCGCCGCTGCCCTGATGATGGGTGCGGCACCGGCCCTGGCCGAACTCGTGTTTCCGTCGCTCAGCTACCGTACCGGTCCGTACGCTCCGAACGGCATTCCGTTCGCCGACGGCTATGCCGACTACATGACGTTGATCAACGAACGCGACGGCGGCATCGGCGGCGTCAAGATCAAACTGCTCGAGTGCGAGACCGGCTACAACACCGAAAAGGGCGTGGAATGCTACGAATCGACTAAGGGCGAGGGCGCGCTGCTCTACCAGCCGCTGTCGACGGGCATCACCTATCAGTTGATCCCGAAAGGCACTGCCGACGGCATCCCGATCCATTCCATGGGCTACGGGCGCACCTCGGCCGCCAACGGCAAGGTGTTCTCCCATGTCTTCAATTATCCCGGCACCTACTGGGACGCGGCCTCCATCATCGTCAAGCACATCCTCGACCAGGAAGGCGGTGATCTGAGCGGCAAGACGATCGCGCTGGTCTATCACAATTCGGCCTACGGCAAGGAGCCGATCCGCACGCTGGAGGAACTGGCCAAGAAGCACGGCTACAAGCTGACGCTGCTTCCGGTCGACCATCCGGGTCAGGAGCAGAAATCGACATGGTTGCAGATCCGCCGCGATCGCCCCGACTATGTGCTGTTGTGGGGCTGGGGTGTGATGAACCAGGTCGCCGTGCAGGAAGCCGTCAATATCCGCTATCCGATGGATCATTTCATCGGCGTATGGTGGTCGGCATCCGAGCATGACGTGCTGCCGGCCGGTGCCGGCGCCGACGGCTACAAGGCCATCGCCTTCCACGGTGTCGGCAAGGATTTCCCAATCTACGACGATCTGAAGACTCACGTCTACGACAAGGGGCTTGCGGCCGGTGACGGCTCGAACCCGGGCACGGTGCTTTACAATCGCGGCATGTATGCCGCCATACTGGCCGTCGAGGCGGCCCGCAAGGCACAGGAGCTGTCCGGCGCGAAGGACCTCACGCCGGCGCAGATGCGCGACGGTATGGAAGCGCTGGAGATCGACGCGGCACGGATGAAGGAACTCGGCATCCCCGATTACGGGCCCGAGATCAAGGTCACGTGCGAGAACCATGGCGGACCGGGCCTCGGCGCGATCCAGCAATGGGACGCCAATGCCAAGGAATGGAAGCTGATCACGGATTTCATCGCCGCCGACCGGCCGGTGGTCGATGAACTGATCATGGAAGATTCTATGGCCTATGCGAAAGAAAACAACATTTCCATGCGCTGCGGCACCTGAACCTGAAAACTCGTCCCGGCGGCGT
This sequence comes from Afifellaceae bacterium, assembly GCA_035465195.1. Classification (GTDB taxonomy): domain Bacteria; phylum Pseudomonadota; class Alphaproteobacteria; order Rhizobiales; family Afifellaceae; genus CAMYKZ01. The sequence continues at coordinate 6,882 of DATHRP010000234.1, forward strand.
CCGCCGCCGGGACATTCTACACTGAAATTCCGGGCCCGATCATGAGCGAACAGCCGCTGCTCGACGTCAACAATATCGAGGTGATCTACAATCACGTGATCCTCGTGCTGCGCGGCGTGTCGCTCAGCGTGCCGAAGGGCGGCATCGTGGCCCTTCTCGGCGCCAACGGCGCCGGCAAGAGCACGACGCTGAAATCGATCTCCAACCTGCTCCGCGCCGAGCGCGGCGAGGTGACCAAGGGATCGATCCTGTTCAAGGGCGAGAATGTCGAGGCGCTATCGTCGAACGACCTCGTACGGCGCGGCTGCATCCAGGTGATGGAGGGCCGGCATTGCTTCGAGCATCTGAGCGTCGAAGAAAACCTGCTGACCGGCGCCTATACGAGGCGTGACGGAAACGCGGCCGTCCGCGAGGACCTGGAGCTCGTCTATTCCTATTTCCCGCGCCTGAAGGAACGGCGCACCAGCCAGGCCGGCTATACATCCGGCGGCGAACAGCAGATGACGGCGATCGGCAGGGCGCTGATGAGCCGGCCCGACATGATCCTGCTTGACGAACCCTCCATGGGCCTCGCCCCGCAACTGGTCGAGGAGATCTTCGAAATCGTCCGCATGCTCAACGAGAATGAGGGCGTGTCCTTCCTGCTGGCGGAGCAGAACACCAACGTGGCGCTCAGATACGCGACCTACGGCTATATCCTGGAGTCCGGCCGCGTCGTGCTCGACGGCGAGGCGTCGGCGCTGCGCGAGAACCAGGACGTCAAGGAATTTTACCTCGGCATCGGCGGCGAAGGCCGCAAGAGCTTCCGCGACGTGAAACACTACAAGCGCCGCAAGCGCTGGCTGGCGTGAAGCCTATTCAGCCGTGAGCGTTATTCAGCCAAGATTCCGGCAATCCAGCACTTAGCGCCAGACCATGATCATCCGCGACGAAACCCCGACCGACCACGCCGTCATCCGCGAACTCGTCGCCGCCGCCTTCGGCCAGCCGGACGAGGCGGACCTTGTCGAGCGGCTGCGCGCCGACGGCGACGCGGCGATCGCGCTGGTCGCCGAGGACAACGGGTCGGTCGTCGGCCATATCCTGTTCTCTCGCATGCAGGCGCCGTTCCGCGCCCTCGGCCTGGCGCCGGTGTCCGTCACGCCGGAGCGGCAAGGTACCGGCATCGGCAGCCGGTTGATCCGCGCCGGCCTGGAACGGGCCCAGGCGGAGGGCTGGCAGGGCGTCTTCGTGCTGGGCGACCCGGCCTACTATCGCCGTTTCGGCTTCGATCCGGAGCTCGCCGAGGGATTCACATCCGCCTATTCGGGTCCATACCTGATGGCGATCGCGCTCGGCGGCGAAATGCCCGAGCGGCAGGGCCCGGTCGATTACGCGCCGGCCTTCGCCGAGCTCGGATAAGGCAAACGGCCCGGACGATTGACCGGCCGGGCCTTCGCGCCCAGATAAAGCCCATGGCGATCCTCGGCATCCTGCTCGTCCTGCTGCTTCTCGGCGCGATCTTCGGTCCGCAAGTCTGGATCAGGCACGTCATGAAGAAGCACGCCGTACACCGGTCCGATTTCCCCGGCACCGGCGGCGAACTGGCGCGGCACCTGCTCGACAGTTTCGGCATGGGCGACGTCGGCGTCGAGGTGACGGAGAAGGGCGATCATTACGATCCGGAAAGCCGCACCGTACGGCTTCTCGCCAACCACCATGATGGTGCGTCAGTGACAGCGGTCGCCGTCGCCACGCACGAGGTCGGCCACGCCATCCAGCATCATCGCGGCGAGCGGATGCTCGCATTGCGCGGCACGCTGGCGCGCTTCGCGATGGTCACCGACCGCTTCGCCACGATCTTCTTCTACGCCGCGCCGCTGCTTGCCGTCTTCGCGCGAACGCCGCTTGCTTTCTTCGGCCTCATTGCCGTCGGTATCGCCCTGCTCGGCGTACGGGTGATCGTTCATTTGGTTACCCTGCCGGTGGAACTCGACGCAAGCTTCGGCAAGGCGCTGCCGATCCTGGACGAGGGCGGCTACATTGCCGGCGACGACCTGCCGGCCGCCCGCAGCGTGCTCAAGGCGGCCGCCTTCACCTATGTCGCCGGCGCGCTGATGAGCCTGCTCAACCTCGCCCAGTGGCTGAGGGTGCTGCGCTAACCTCGGCCGGTGCAACTGGATTGCTCCCGGAGTTGCTCCGGCAATCCAGGTGCGGAACCGATTCCAGCCAATGGGCGACCGATTCCGAATGCGGTTCAATCCGCTGCCAAAACCCTCTAAACAGGAAGGCAAAATCATCACGGGAGGCCGCCCATGTCCGACACCGCCCATTATGACGGGCTGGAGAGCCGCGCGCCGGCGGAGCGCGAGCGGGACTTTTTTAACCGGTTCGTGCCCTACCTGGAACAGGCGCTCGTCGGCGCCCCCGGACTGAGAGCGCATCTCGGCGATGTCGATGCGGCATCGATCACCTCGCGCGAAGCGCTGGCCGGCCTGCCGGTGCTGCGCAAGGCGCGGCTGATGGAGATGCAGGCGGAGAACCCGCCGTTCGGCGGCTTCGTGCCTGAGGCGGCGCTGGCGCGCGGCCGCGTTTTCATGTCGCCGGGCCCGATCTGGGAGCCGCAGGGCCACGGGCCCGACCCCTGGGGCGGCGCGCGGGCGCTGCACGCGGCCGGCTTCGCCGAGGGCGACGTGGTGATCAACTGCTTCGGCTATCACATGACCCCGGGCGGCTTCATCCTCGACGAGGCGGCGCGCGATCTCGGCTGCCTGGTCTATCCGGCCGGACCCGGCAATTCGGAGGCGCATGCCCAGGCCATCGCGGCGCTGAGGGCGGCCGGCTATATCGGCACGCCGGATTTCCTGAAGGTAATCCTCGACAAGGCGCAAGAGAGCGGAGCCGACGCGTCGTCGCTGAAGAAGGCGATGGTCTCCGGCGGCGCGCTGTTTCCCTCCCTGCGCGAGGAATATGCGGCGCGCGGCATCGCCGTCATGCAGTGCTACGCCACAGCCGATGTCGGCGTCATCGCCTACGAGACGGCGAGCGGCGGCGCGGTCAATCCGGGCATGGTGGTGAACGAGAACATACTGGTGGAGATCGTCCGCCCCGGCACCGGCGACCCGGTGCCCGAAGGCGAGGTTGGCGAAGTGGTCGTCACCGTGCTCAATCCCTTCTATCCGCTGGTGCGGCTGGGTACCGGTGACCTGTCCGCCGTGCTGGACGGCGCCTCGCCGTGCGGGCGCACCAACATGCGGCTCAAGGGCTGGATGGGACGGGCCGACCAGCGCACCAAGGTGAAGGGCATGTTCGTCGACCCGGCCCAGGTCGACCGGGTGGTGAAGGCGCATGCCGAAGTGGCGCGCGCGCGGCTTGTCGTCGGCCGCGACGGCGAGCAGGACGTCATGACGCTGCAGGTCGTGCCGGCCGAGGGCGGCGCGGTCGACGAAGCCGCCGTCGCCGCCACACTTCAGGCGGAAACGCGGCTCAAGGGATCGGTGGAAACCGTCGCGGAAATCGCCAACGACGGCAAGGTGATCGACGACACGCGCGACTACGGGTGAGGCCAATCTGTATCGCAAGCGCCGGTTCGTTGCGGCGACCTGCCGCCGGTGACAGCTTTTGCCGTGCGGTTTCGACGGCACGTGCGGCACGGAGGCATACATGAGTTTTCCGGAAACGATCGGCATAATCGGCGGCAGCGGCCAGCTCGGCGGAGCGATCGCGCGCGCGGTGCTGCGCAGCGGCAGCGTCGCGCCCGGGCGCGTCTTCATTTCCAACCGGTCGGGCAGGGCGGACGGTTTCGGCGATTGGAGCGGGATCAATATTACCACCCGCAACCAGGATCTCGCCGACAATTGCGAACTCATCCTCCTGTCGGTGCCGCCGGCGGCGGCCGGCGACATCGCCGTCGCGGCGCCGGATCGGCTGGTCCTGTCGGTGATGGCCGGTGTCACGATTGCGCGGATCGGCGAAATCACCGGCGCGCGCCGCATCGTGCGCGCCATGTCGAACCCGGCCGCCGATATCGGGCTCGCCTATTCGCCCTGGTGCGCCGGTGAAGGCGTGACCGATCAGGACCGGCAATGGACGCAGGCATTCTTCGAGGCCTGCGGGCTCGCCGACGAGGTGCCGGACGAGGACCAGATCGACCGCTTCACAGCGCTGACCGGTCCGGTGCCCGGCTTTGTCGCTTTATTTGCCGCCTGCATGGCCCTTTACGCTACGGAGAGCGGCGTCGACCCGGCCGTCGCCGATCGGGCGGTGCGCCAGCTCTTCAGGGCGGCCGGCGCCTTGATGGCGGATTCACAGGCGAGCCCGGCGGACCATGTCCAGGAGATGCTCGACTATGCCGGAACGACGGCGGCGGGTCTGGAAGCAATGAAGGCCGCGCCGCTCTACCGGTCGATCGCCGAAGGCCTCGACGCCGCATACCGGCGCGCCAGGGCGATCGGCTGAGGTCTATCGGGTCTTATGCCGGTCCGCGAAATTCCGCAGTGTCGTTTAGAAGTTATTCTCATGAATTTCTTCCATCTTACTGGAATGTTTGAAAGTTGCGCGATTGCAACACTTTGAAAAACACCGCTTACAGCGGCAAATAGCGCTTGGAGCCGTTTCGGCTGTCGTATTACGTTGACGAAACGTAAAGAATCTCAGTGGGGTACCATGCGCATCTCAGCACGACTTGCGGCATCGACTTTCCTGTCCAGCGGACTGATCTTCGGACTGGCGTCAGTGACGTTCGCGGCGGACCTGCCGCCAATCGACGTCGGGCCCGGCCCGGTTCCGGCGGAGAGCCTGCCGGCCGTCTCGGCATTCAACGGCAAGATCGCCGGCTTCGGCGGCTGGCTCGACGACGAAACCGGCGACACCGGCATCGGCGGCCTGATGGGCTCGTTCTCGGTGCCGCTCGGCCATCGCTTCGGTTTCCAGGCCGACGCCATGGTCGCCACAGCGCACAGCGATTTCGTCGGCGAACTGGGCGCGCACCTGTTCTGGCGCGATCCCTCCAAGGGCCTTCTCGGCCTCTACGGCGAATATGTTACCCGCGACGATCCCGACTGGGAGACCTGGCGTCTCGGCGTCGAGGGGCATGCCTATCTCGGCAACATCTCGCTGGAAGCGCTGGTGGGTTACGAGGAAACCGACCTGCCGCCGGGCTTCAGCGACGACGAGAACGTCTTCGCCTATCTCGACGCGGCCTATTACCTGAACGACAATTTCCGCATCGCCGCCGGCTACCGGCACCTCGACGGCATTCATATCGGCGCGGCCGGGCTGGAGTACCAGTTCGCCGAATCGTTCTGGGGCATGGGCACGTCGGTGTTCGCCGAAGGCCGCATCGGCGAGGACGATTACGCCGCGGTCTGGGGCGGCCTGCGGCTCTATCTCGGCCAGGAAAACAAGCCGCTCATCCGCCGCCACCGCGAGGACGATCCGGGCTCGTTCGGCGACGAGAACCTGCGCGACCTGCTGGAAGACACGCCGATTCTCTGCGATCCCGAGATCACCTTCTGCGGTTCGGCGACATAGCGTGAAGCCGGCCTGACCCGGCCGCGCGTCGGCGCGGCCGGCTGTTGCCGGACGGGCGCCGGAAGGTACGTCAGACAGGGCGTCAGCCGAAATGACTGCTCGCAATAAACGAGTCCTGTTCTGCTGGGACTTCGGCTGGGGCATCGGCCACGTCAACCATATCGTAGCGCCGGCCCGCGCGCTCGCGAAGCGCGGCTACGACGTCGTTTTCGCGATCTACGCTTCGCGGTTCATCCGTCACTTCAAGGAACTGCAGGACCGCACCTTCGTCCACGCGCCGATCCCGCCGTTCTTCCTGCGGCCGCGCTTCGATTCGCTGCTCGGCGATTCGACCGGCTACGCGGCTATGCTCAACAATATCGGTTTCTGCGATGCCGATTACGTGAAGTACTTCACGCAAAGCTACGACCTGCTGTTCGGCGCCATCGAGCCTGACTGCGTGATCGCCGAGCATTCTCCGGCGGCGATGCTGAGCGCCCATCTGGCCGGCATACCAGCGCTCGCCACCGGCAACGGCGTCACCGTGCCCGATCATGACGGTCGGGTGTTCCGGCCGAAGACCGACAATGGGTCCGATGACACCGGGCCGGCCAACGCCTACGTGCTGGAGCGGCTCAACGATGCGCTCCGGGCGGCTGGCAAACCGGCGCTCGTCAATCTGCCGGATTTCATGCCGGCCGGCCGCCTTTTCCCGATGTGCGTCAGCGCCTTCGATTTCTACGACCGCCGCCAGGCCGGCATCGTCGTACCGCCGGCGGAAATGATCTTCGAAACCGCGCCGGCTGCGGCCGAACGCGACGAGGTCTTCAGCTATTTCCAGCTCACCGGCCATACAGGCGATCTGGCGATGGCGGCGCTGGCCAGCCTCAAGATGCCGCGGCGCGCCTATTTCTCGATCCCCGCCGGCAAGGATCTCGACCTGCTGCGCAAGCGCGGCGTCACGGTCTCCGACACGCCGGTGCCGGCCGCCGACATCATCCGCCGCAGCCGGATGATGCTGAATTCCGGCAATGGCGGCACGGTGCTCCAGGCGGCGCTCGCCGGCATCTACCAGGTGATCGTTCCGACCGACAGCGAACGACGACTGCAGGCGAGCGCGGCCGAAAGGCTTGGCACGGCAACCGTTCTCGACCCGAAGGGG
>DATHRP010000235.1:0-2132 GCA_035465195.1 Afifellaceae bacterium
TCACTCTCACGGATCCAGCTCATACTGCCGGATCAATACCTCGACTGGGATATTGGGCCAGCCATTGAAGATGCGGATCATGTCGAGCAAGGGACGCCTCGGGAAGATCTCGGACACGCGATTGCCGCCGCCGATGATCTCGCCAAGGCTCGAACAATCAAGGCCGGGCTGCGACATGCGGAACAGGATCGCCTCGATAGCGTCGGCCGATCCGTACCGGTCCGACCCTACCCCCGCACGATCCCCGTCGGCGAATGCCGCAGCAGGTTGAACTGGCCGTAGCTGTCCGCCAGGTCGAGCTTGATCGCCCCTACCGCCTTCGTCGTCCCCTTGCCGATCTCGGCCAGCTCGAACTCGATGCCGCCGGGAATGTCGATCCGCACGCGGTGCTCGTCGCCGCCGTGCGGGCTGCGGATAGGATAGCCGGTCGAATCCAGCACGCCGGGGATCGAGACCCGCGCCGTGCGGGCGTCGATATCCACCTCGAAGTGGATCGGCCTGTAGAGTGTCTCGTGCACCGTGTCCGTCATGGCGTGATAGACCCACCAGTGCGTCGCCGCCTCCGCCGTCTCGCCGCCGTGCAACACGGAGCGGAGCGCCTCGCGCTGGAACTCGTCGGCGCGCTCGTCGATGATCGCCTGCATCTCGCCCTTGCCCTCGTAGACCGGACCGGGCCAGGCATAGGTCAGCGCACAGCACAGGCCGTCCAGCGCCACGCCGTCGTAATGACCCTTGTCGATATGCAGCGCCTCGAAGCCGGTGCAGCCGCCGTTCGTCGGCTTGCCCTCGAACTGACACGGGCATCCGTCGATGCAGTTGCAGTTCCCGAACGTCTTTCCCTCGATATACCAGTCGACATAGGTCATCTCAGCCTCCCTCTTGCTGTTCGTTCCGCCCCCGCATGCGTCCTGCCGCAGGGTTATCCGGAAGATTACGGCAATCGGCGAAAGCCTTCCACCCTCCGCAAGTTGCGCGCGTACCGGGTTCGATGATTTCTGTGTTACGATTCGTCCTTACACAACGGTTTCACGATGGTCAGGGGGCAATCGATGACCGGAACGAAGAATAACAATTCGCCTCTCCCGGAACGGATCGACACGGTGGTGATCGGCGGCAGCCAGGCCGGCCTGTCGGTCAGTTACTGGCTCAAGAAGGCCGGGCATCCGCACATCGTGCTGGAGCGCGACACGATCGGCTGCGCCTGGATCGACAAGCGCTGGGAAAGCTTCTGCCTGGTGACGCCGAACTGGATGCTGCGGCTGCCGGGCTTCGCCTATGTCGGCGACGATCCCGACGGATTCCTGCTGCGTGACGAGATCGTCGATTACCTGAAGGACTACGCGGCTTCGTTCGACCCGCCGCTCCGCGAGGGCGTCGCCGTCAGACGCCTGTCTTACACGCCGGAAGGTTACGCGGTGGAAACCGCGTCCGGTACAATTCAGGCCCGCAACGTCGTTGTCTGCGTCGGTTATTTTCACGAGCCGAAGCTGCCGCCCTGCGCCGCAGCCATAGACGACGCCATTTTCCAGGTCCATTCGTGCCACTACAAGGCGCCCGGCCAGTTGCCCGAAGGCGGCGTGCTCGTCGTCGGCTCGGCCCAGTCGGGGGCGCAGATCGCCGAGGAACTGCACGAGGCGGGCCGTCCGGTCTGGCTGTCGGTCAGCTCCGCCGTCCGCGAGCACCGCTGGTACCGCGGGCGCGACAACAACTACTGGTACGACCTGATGGGCGGTTTCGACAAATCCTTCACCGACCCGTCCGATCCGCGCGAGCGTTACACGCCGAACCCTCATTGCAGCGGCAAGAACGGCGGCCGCGCCCTCAACCTGGAGAAGTTCGCCGCCGACGGCATCCGCCTCGTCGGGCGCGTCCGCGACGCCGACGGCACGATGATCGCGTTCGATACCAATATGATCGAGAACGTCCGCAAGGCCGACCGGGCCTCGAAGGACTATATGCGCTCGATCGACCGGCTGATCGCCGAACTCAGGATCGACGCGCCGGCGGCAGGCCCCGGCAATACCGACGACGGCGAGCCGGACGAAAAACCCGAGCTTGTGGAGACCAAGTCACTCGACCTCGCCGCCGAGGGTATCGGGAGCATCGTCTGGGCGACGGGTTTCCAGGGCAAT
>DATHRP010000236.1:0-1623 GCA_035465195.1 Afifellaceae bacterium
ATGACCCAGCCGCACAGCGCCAGGGCGATCACGAAACCGGCGGTCGCCAGCCGGAAAAGGGCGCGCTGCATGGCGTCACTCACGGCCCTGCCTCCGTCGTCTCGATGGTTCCGGGCGCGCGAATCGTCATCGCATCACCTCACAACACGCGTCGGGACATGTCACCTCTGCTTCCTTGAGAAGGTCGTTGATCTCGTGTTGCGCCACGGTGCCGAGGACAGACGCCATCATATGTCCGGCGTGACCTGGATTGGGCACCGATACACCTGCGGCATTGTCGGTGTAATCATCGTCCAATCCAAAGATGTGTCCGGCCTCGTGACAGAAGGTCCAGAGGTCGTTGGCGGTCGGAGCGGGTGAGCTGATCTGCCAGGTTCCCCAGCCGAATGTTCTATTCACGTTGCTGCGATAGGTCGGCGCAACGAGTTTGATGTTCCAGCCGCCGTCGCCGGTTCCCAGGAAGGTCGACGCGTTCGGATATCTGCGCACGGTGATATCGAACTTGACCGGACACCAGTTGGACCGGTGCCCGTTCCAACATTGCTCAATCGCGTTTTCCACCGCCCTGGCGTTGGCGGCGGTCGCAAGAGAGCCGTAGAGGTCGATGGTCTCGGTCACCGTGATGGTGCAGGCCAAGCGCTTGACCGTATTGGGCAGATGCGGCCGCGGCACTGCCAGCCACATGGCCGGCGTCGCCAGCAATGCCAGCCCCAGGGCCGGCCAAAACCATTTCGGCAATCGAGCGTTCATTCACGCCGACCTCATGCCTCGGTGCGGCGACGGCGTCTTGCCGCCCAGAGCCCGGCCAGAGCCACTACGGCGACCAGGACTATCCCGGCGAGGATCGCCTGCCTGCGGTCCTCGGCGCGTGCCTCGTCCTCCGTCTGGGCTGGGGCCGTCACCACGGGTAGGGCCTCCTCCTCGACGCTGAGAATGACGAATTCGACCTGGTTCTCGGCCGGGTCATCGGCATAGGCGACGAGCTGCAAGGGATAGTCTCCGGGCTCCGTCTCGCTCGGCACCTCGATATTGAGCGCAAGCTCCGTGCTTTCCCCCGGCTCGAGGGACAATTCCGACAGGCTCAAGGAGGACCAGCCCGCAGGGTCCGGCGCCGATAGGCTGTCCGCGAAAGGCTCCAGGGCCAGCCGGTAGCCCATGGGAGAGGCGGCGACGTTGGTGAAGGCGACCGCCACTAGCGCCGTCGATCCGGGATTGCCGAACGGATGCGCCGGCTCCAACACCATGGCAACCTTCGGCGAAGGCCCGGTCGGCGCCCCGACGGCGCATTTGGCGTTCAGCGCGGGAACGGGCTTGGTCAAGACCGAAAAGGTGAATGTCGCGCCGCCGACTTGGCGCAGAACCTTGCCGCTGTCGTCTCCCCGCATCGACGTCGCCACCTCGGCGATGGTGTCGTTGGCGAAGGTATCGAGCTCGGTCGCCTCAAGGGAGACTTCCAAGGGCTCTTCTCTCGGCGAACATTCCACATGCCGATAGATCGGCTGATTGATGTTGATCGTCGTCGTGTTGGAGTCGTCGATATTGGGGCGGTATATGCCGTAACGGTTCTTCTCTATGTCCGGATGGTCCTTTTGCGAAACGGAGGTGTCGAACTGCATGGTCCCC
>DATHRP010000237.1:0-2378 GCA_035465195.1 Afifellaceae bacterium
TGGAGGAGCAGATCCTCGCCGGAGCCTGCTCGCTGAAACTGCATGAGGACTGGGGCACGACGCCGGGGGCCATCGACTGCTGCCTTTCGGTGGCCGACGCGATGGACGTGCAGGTGATGATCCATACTGATACATTGAACGAAAGCGGTTTCGTAGAGAACACGGTCAAGGCGTTCAGGGACCGGACGATCCACGCCTTCCACACCGAGGGCGCCGGCGGCGGCCACGCGCCGGACATCATCAAGGTCTGCGGGCTTGCCAACGTGCTGCCGTCTTCGACCAACCCGACGCGGCCCTACACGGTCAACACAATCGACGAACATCTCGACATGCTGATGGTCTGCCATCACCTGGACGGCAACATCCCGGAAGACGTCGCCTTCGCCGAAAGCCGCATCCGCAAGGAGACGATCGCGGCCGAAGACATCCTGCACGATTTGGGTGCCTTCTCGATCATCGCATCCGACAGCCAGGCCATGGGCCGGGTCGGCGAAGTGCTGATCCGCACCTGGCAGACAGCCGACAAGATGAAGAAGCAGCGTGGCCGGCTTTCCGAGGAGACCGGCGACAACGACAATTTCCGCGTCCGCCGCTACATCGCGAAATACACGATCAACCCGGCCGTCGCGCACGGCATGAGCCGGCATATCGGCTCTGTGGAGGCCGGCAAGCGGGCCGATCTGGTGCTCTGGGATCCGGCCTTCTTCGGCGTCAAGCCGGACCTGGTACTGATCGGCGGGACGATCGCCGCCGGCCAGATGGGCGATCCGAACGCCTCGATCCCGACGCCGCAGCCGGTGCACTACCGGCCGATGTTCGGCGCCTTCGGCCGCTCCGTCAGCGCCGGCGCCGTGACCTTCGTCAGCAAGGCGGCGATGGAGGCCGGCCTCAACGCCAGCCTCGACGTGGAGAAGAACTTCGTCGCCGTGGAGAATACCCGCGGCGGCATCGGCAAGTCGGCGATGGTGCTGAACGACGCGACACCGGAGATCGACGTCGATCCGGAAACCTACGAGGTGCGCGCCGACGGCGAGCTTCTGACGTGCGAGCCGGCGAGCGAACTGCCGATGGCGCAGCGCTACTTCCTGTTCTGATGATCCGGGCCGTTGCATTGAAGGCAGCCGGCTCCTGGGCCGGCGAGCCGGCCGATCGCGTGGTGCTCGATTTCGACGCCCGGCACCGGCGTCGGATCGCCATGGAAGGCGTCAGCGGCTTGTCGTTCCTGCTCGACCTGCCGAAGGCGGCGGCGCTCAGGCAGGGCGACGGGCTGACGCTTGAAGACGGCCGGATCGTCGCGGTCGAGGCGGCGGCGGAGTCGCTCCTGGAGGTCCGCGCCGCCGATGCGCACCAGCTTCTCAGACTCGCCTGGCATCTCGGCAACCGGCATCTGCCGGCGCAGATCGAGCCGGAGCGGATCCTGATCCGGCCGGACCATGTCATCGCCGAAATGCTGCGCGGGCTTGGTGCCTCGGTGGCGGAGGTCAAAGAGCCGTTCGACCCGGAGGGCGGCGCCTATGCAAGTGATGGCCATTCGGGGCATGATTACGGCCATCGCCATGACTGAACCGATCAAGATTCGCGAAAGACTGGAAGAGCTGCGCGCCGGAGACGCGGCGCAGGCCGGCGGACTGGTGCGCCTGATGACATGGCTTTCGCCGTCCTTCCCGGTCGGCGCCTAGTCCTATTCACACGGGCTGGAATGGGCGGTCGAGAAAGGAGCGATCCAGGATGCGATTCAGTTGACTGACTGGGTCGGCGATCTGTTGCGCCATGCCAGCGGCTGGAGCGATGCGGTCCTGTTCGCCGAAAGCTGGCGCGCAGCGAGCACCGGCGACACGCAGCGGATCGTCGAAATCGCCGAACTGGCTTCAGCATTCGCGCCGAGCCGCGAGCGGCAGCTGGAAACGATGGCGCAGGGCGAGGCGTTCGCAAAGGCATCCGCGGCCTGGCCGGATGCTGTGAGCGCGGATCTGGCGGAAAAGGGCGTGGCGCTCGCCTATCCCGTGGCAGTCGCCGTCAAGGCGGCCGGGCACGACATCGCGCTCGCCGATGCGCTGACGGCCTATCTACATGCCTTCGCCGCGAACCTCGTCTCGGCCGCCGTGCGACTCGTCCCGCTTGGTCAGTCCGACGGGCTGAAGGCGCTGGCGGCGCTGGAGCCGGTGGTCCTGGAGGTCGCGGCCGGGGCATCCGGCACCGGCCTCGACGCTATCGGCGGGGCGGGTTTCGTCTCCGACATCGCCGCCATGAAACACGAAACGCAATATACGAGACTGTTCCGTTCATGAACGCCAACACGCTGTCACACGGACCGCTCAGGGTCGGCATCGGCGGGCCGGTCGGCTCCGGCAAGACGGCGCTGATGGAAGCGCTCTGCA
>DATHRP010000238.1:0-4302 GCA_035465195.1 Afifellaceae bacterium
AACCGGTTCCGCCCCAGCCTGTCCCTGTTCATCAGCCGGGTGCCGGCCTCGCGCATAGCCTCGAGCCTTTGCAGCCGGAACGCCAGCGCGGCTGCGAGTTCCTCGCCGGTCGGTTCATCGCTGTCCTCGGTATCGGGCAGCAACATCCGCGACTTGAGATAGGCGAGCCACGCCGCCATCACCAGGTAATCGGCCGCCAGTTCCAGCCGCAGCTTCCGCGCGTCGTCGATGAACCGCAGATATTGTTCGGCAAGCGCGAGAATGGAAATCCGGGTCAGGTCGACCTTCTGGTCGCGTGCCATGACGAGCAGCAGGTCCAGCGGCCCTTCGAACCCGTCGACGTCGACGACAAGCGTCTCGTCCGGCGTACGCTCGGGCCGCTCGTCTTCCTCAAACAGTTCGTCGCGATCCTCGGATTCAGGCATGCGCGACCTCGGCCTCACCGATAAGCGTGTCCAGCCGGGCCGACAGGGCGTCCCGATCGACAGCCGACGTCTCGCCGGACGCGTTCTCCCGCCATGCCAGTGCGCCCTCGGTACGGATCAGCGCCTCGCCCGCGAGCACAGCGCTGCTTTCGGCAACCTCGATCATCTCGTCCAATACACCATTGCAATGCAGCACCAGATCGCACCCCGCCTCGATTGCCCTGCCGGTCCGTTCGGCCAGCGATCCGCTGAGGGCCCCCATGGAAATGTCGTCGGTCATCAGGGCGCCGGAATAACCGATTCGCCCCCGGATCACCTTATCAATCACTTCGGCCGAAAGCGTCGCCGGATTGGCCTCATCCACTGCGGAAAACACGATATGCGCAGTCATCGCCAGCGGCACCCGGGGTGCATTCAGACGGAAAGGCACGAAATCGGTCTGGTCCAGCGTCTCCAGGTCGCAATCGACGACGGGCAGCGCCTTGTGGCTGTCGACACGGGCCCGGCCGTGACCGGGCAGATGCTTCATCACCGGCATCACGCCGACACTCTCCAGGCCGCCGATCGCCGCCGTCCCGAGCGTCGCGACAGTTTCGACGTCCCGACCGTAGGCCCTGTCGCCGATAACCGGATCGCTTTCGTCCAGCGGAATATCGAGCAGCGGCAGGCAGTCGCCTGTGATGCCCATGCCGACCAGATCGAGGCCGATCAGCTTCGCACCGAGGCGCGCAGCTTCGACGCCGGCGACGACGTCGCGCCGGTAAAGCGCGCCGTAGACTGCGGCCGGCGGATAGGCCCTCACGTGCGGCGGCCTGATGCGCTGGACCCGGCCACCCTCCTGATCGACGAACACTGGCGCGTCCGGATCTTCCAGGCATTTACGAAATCCGTCGCAGAGGTCGCGCACCTGATCCGGGAAATCTATATTGCGGGCAAACAGGATCAGGCCCCACGGACGATAGCAGGATATGAAATCCCGCTCGTCCGGCGAAAGCGCCGTTCCTTCAAGCCCGCATATGAAGGCTCTGCTTTCCAACCGGCTGTCACCCGGTCTGCCGCTATCAGCGCGTCACGAAACAGCTTCCGCCGGAGGATTTAAGCTGCTCGCAGAACTGAACTGCGCCCTCGCGGTCTGCCATCGGGCCAACCCGCACCCGGTAGTAGATGCCCTTGTCGCCCAGGTCCGCGCGCTGGATGTTCGGCGTCCGGTTGCCCAGAAGTTCTGGAAAACGCTGCTTCAGACCATTGAAGGCCGCCTGCGCCTGTTCTTCGGACCGCTGCGAGCTGAGTTGGACGACATAGCCCGACGACGTAGCCGGCGCAGTACTTCCGGTGTTCACGGGTGTCGCCTGGCGTGCAGCCGTGCGCGTCGGCGTACCCTGCCGTGCGGCTTCGAGCAGATTGACCGGCCCCGAACCGCTTTGTGCCGGGTTGGCCGGCTTGGCAACCAGCACGGGCTGCTCAGGCAGTTCAGCGCTTGCGATCAGGCTTTCGGCTTCGGCCGGACGCGCCCGCGGAAGCGGTGTGCCGGATCCTGCCGTGCCGCCGGCCGAAAGGTCGGCCACGACATCCGCCAGAGGCGACGAGGTGCTTTCGGACTGCACGTCGATACCTTCGTCAGACGCGCCAGTCTTGACGTCGACGACATTGACCGGAACCGGCTTCGGCTCCTCCGCGACACCGGCCGACATGGCTGGCCCCTCGACCGGCGTCGGCAATCCGCCGACAATCATCGGCTCATCGGCAGCGGAGTCGCTTCCGACACTCGCCTGCTCCGCCGCCTGGCCGGGCGCAGGACGGATAATCTTGCCGTCCGGGCCCACCTTCCAGGTGGTGACGGTTTTCGGTCCGATCGGATCGAACTTCGGCGCAGAGGCCCCGGACGCACTTTCATCCGTCCAGCGCGCCGTGGTCTTTTCACCCTGTCCGGCCGCATCGGAACCGACGGGACGCAGCACACCCGTCGGCTGAGAATCTTCAAGAGGGATAATGCGATCGACCGGCTTTTCCGTCCGATCGCGCAAGACTTCTTCCACCTGCTCACCCTGGTTGGAAGCGATATCGAATACCGGCTGCTGGTCGGACTCCGAAGCCGCGACATCGCCTTCCTCGGCTTGCACCTTGACCGGCGATGTATCGGCCTTGATTACCGGCGGAGTTCCATTCGACGATGTGAGCGAGGTAGAGTTCATCATCGCTACCACGCCGCCGCCGAGAACCGCGATGCTCAGCACGGCTGCAATCGCCATCAGCTTGCGGCCCGACCGTTTGCCCTGGACCGTGGCGTCCCGCCGATCCGGACCGTATCGTTCGCCGAGCGGAATGACCGGCGGAATGCCTATACCGTCATCATCGTCGTCCACCCGCTCACCGCTCAGGGCTGCCGAAAATTCCGTCTCCAGGTCGACCGGTTCCCGGGACCGCAATTCACCGTCGCGCGCGACCGCTTCATGCAATTCAGCCAGTTCTTCGGCGGACAGCAGCGAACCGGCCGGGCTGCCGCTGAGCGAATAATCGTCCTCGGGATCGGACTCCTGCGCCAGCGGCTCGACCGGCGCATGCCGTGCATGCTCGGAAAAGACCGGCTGTTCGACCGGTTCATCGGCGAAATCCTCGGCCAGGTCTTCCGCCCACTGGCCGTTCTCCAAGCCGTAGGTCTCTTCGTCAAAACTGGCCGCTACACCGACCGGTTCCTCACTCATTCGTGTCAGCGTCGCCGAATCCTCCGGCGCGTATCCGTTCTGATCCTCGTACCGCTCGTCGACGGGCTCATACTCGTCGCCGTCGTCATAGTCGGCTGCGTCGAAATCGTCCCCGTAGACCTCGTCGGAGGGATCGGCCATCGACATTTCCAGCTCCTCCATGAGCTGGGATTCCAGATCGAGGCCCAGTTCGTCATCCCCTGATTGCGGCGCCGGCTCAGCTTCAACCGCGCGCTGCGCTTCCCGCTGGCGGCGATCGGGCATGTTGAAATAGCCGCCGTCCTCGCTAACGATCCTCGCCAACTCCACGAGCGGGTCTTCGTCGAAGACATCGTATGACGGTTCGGAAGTCGGGTTCCCCAGCCGGCTTTTCCGGGAATAATTATCAGCCATAGTCAGGCCTCTTGTTTAATTCGCATGCGATTCTCACAAACGTTTCAGAATATTAGCGCATTTCATCTGGTGCATCGACCCCAAGCACGGCAAGTCCTCCCCGTAAAACGTTGCCGACAGCGCTAACAAGAGCCAAACGGGCGTAAGTCGTTGATAAATCGTTAGGGATAATGAAACGTAAATGCGGCATATCTTTGCCGCGGTTCCAGTGGGCGTGAAACGCGCTTGCCAGTTCGTAGAGGTAGAAGGCGACCCGGTGGGGCTCTCGGGTCCTGGCCGCGGTGGCCACGGTGCGGGGCCAGTCTGCCACGGAACGCACGATGCCTCGCTCCCCTTCATCACCCAGGATGGACAAATCAGCATTTGCGATCTTGGCAATATCGAGATCGATATTCGGGATCGCCTCCGCCGCCTGGCGCATTACCGAACATGTTCGGGCATGGGCCATCTGGACATAGAAAACCGGATTGTCCTTTGATTGGTCAGTCACCGCCTCGAAGTCGAAATCGAGCGGCGCGTCCGCCTTGCGGAACATCATCATGTAACGCACGGCATCGCGCCCGACCTCGTCGACGACCTCCGTCAGCGTGATCAGGTTGCCGGACCGCTTGCCCATGGTCACCGGCTCGCCGCCGCGCAGCAGCTTGACCAGCTGCACGAGCTGGATTTCGAGCGCCGCTTCCCCGCCCGACATCGCCGTCACCGCTGCCTTCATCCGCTTGACGTAACCGCCGTGATCGGCGCCGAGCACGTCGATCTGCTCGTTGAAGCCGCGCAGGTAC
>DATHRP010000239.1:0-6751 GCA_035465195.1 Afifellaceae bacterium
GGAAGAAGCGCCTGCCGAGGATACTCCTTTGGAAGAAGAGAAGGAAAAGGCGGAGTAATCTTCGCCTTGGCCTTTTTGGCGATGCCGAACTTATCACGCCCGGAATACCCTAACCTCGTCATTGCCGGACTTGTTCCGGCAATCCAGTTGCGCCGTGCCTGGCCGGATCTGGATCCCCGGAACAAGTCCGGGGATGACGGCAGAGTGTGACGGCTACCGCGGTGGCCAGAAAGTCGGATCTCATCCTGCTCGGCCGCATCGGTGCGCCCCACGGCGTCAAGGGCGCGGTCAGGATCAGGACCTTCACCGGCGAGCCGACGGCGATCGGCGATTACGGCACTCTCCATACGAAGGATGGGCGCAGCTTTACCGTCACCGACATCAGGCCGGACAAGGCCGGCGTCGTCGCCCGCCTCGAGGGCGTGACTGACCGCAATGCCGCCGAGGCGCTGAACGGTGTCGAGCTGTTCGTCGACCGCGCCGTCCTGCCTGAGCCGGAGGAAGGCGAGTTCTACCACGCCGACCTGATCGGCCTCGGCGCCGAGACGCCTGACGGCAGGCCGCTCGGCACCGTCACGTCGGTGCAGGATTACGGCGCCGGCGATTTTCTTGAAATATTCCCGCAAAAGGGCAAAGCGCTGCTCGTGCCCTTTACAAAGGCCGCGGTTCCTGTGATCGACATGGCGGCCGGGCGGATCGTCGTCGAGCCGCCGCCGGAAATCGACGTGACCGAGGAAGAGGCCCGCCGGGCCGCGAGGGAGGACGACACGCCATGATCATCGTTGCAGGTTTCATCCGGATCGACCCGGCCAAACAGGACGAGCTGTTGCGGCACGCGAAAACCATGATCGAGAAGACCCGTCAGGAGGATGGCTGCCATCTCTACTGCTTCGCCTTCGACCTGGTGGAGCCGGGCCTCATGCGGATCTACGAGGAATGGGAGAGCCGCCCGCATCTCGACGCCCATGCCGCCACCGCGCACATGGCCGACTGGCGCGCCGCGCTGGGCGAGATCGGCGTAGCCGAGCGCCAGGTGAAGATCTTCGAGGCGGAGCAGGTCGGGCAGATGTGAGGTAAATGTTCGGCGATGATCCAGACAGCGTCCATCGCCACATTCGATCGTCATCCCCGGACTTGTTCCGGCAATGACGAAGGAGAGAAGCGGCAGACAATTCGAACTGTGAAGAACAAAAGTCGATATGACCTTCCGCGCCACGATCCTCACCCTCTATCCGGAGATGTTCCCCGGGCCGCTCGGCGTCAGCCTGTCGGGCAGGGCGCTCGAGGCGGGCGCGTGGGCGCTCGACGTGCGCAATATCCGCGAGCACGGCATCGGCGCCCACAGGGCGGTCGACGATACGCCGGCGGGCGGCGGGCCGGGCATGGTGCTCAGGGCCGACGTGCTGGCGGCGGCGATCGACGCGGCACTCGATCCGGGCGATCGGCGTCCGCGCCTCCTGATGAGCCCGCGCGGCCGGCCGCTCACGCAGCCTCGTGTGCGGGAACTCGCAGCCGGCGAAGGGGCGCTCATCGTCTGCGGCCGCTTCGAGGGCGTCGACGAGCGTGTCATCGAGGCGCGCGGCCTGGAGGAAGTCTCGATCGGCGACTACGTGCTCTCCGGCGGCGAACTCGCCGCCATGGTGCTGGTCGACGCCTGCGTCCGGCTACTGCCCGGCGTCATGGGCGACGAACAATCGGGCGCGGAGGAGAGTTTCGAGGCCGGATTGCTGGAATATCCGCACTATACAAGGCCGCAGACCTTCGAGGGCGAGGCCATCCCCGAAGTGCTGATGTCGGGCCACCACCAGCGCATCGCCGATTGGCGCCGCGCTGAGGCGGAACGGATCACCCGCGAGCGGCGGCCGGACCTTGTTGACCATGCGGCGAAAGGCCTGCGCAAACCGGGCAAAGAATAGGCTTCGGCCACTCGACATCGGGTGCGGTTGCGTGTATATGGCCGCAACTTCCAAATGATGGATGACAGGATATGGCCGCGCCCCGGCGGGTTCTTGACGTGACTTGGCCGGGTGAGCGCGCAGCGTGACAGGGTTTGGGACCATGAACATTATCCAGGAAATCGAACAGGCCGAAGCGGCCGCAATCGCCGAGAAGCGCAAGGTTCCGGAGTTCAGCGCCGGCGACACGCTGCGCGTCCACGTGCGCGTGACGGAAGGCAACCGCACCCGCGTGCAGGCCTATGAGGGCGTCTGCATCGGCCGCAAGGGTAGCGGCATCAACGAGAGCTTCACGGTGCGCAAAATCTCCTATGGCGAAGGCGTGGAGCGTGTCTTTCCGGTCTATTCGCCGATGGTGGAGAAGATCGAAGTGGTGCGCCGCGGCGACGTCCGCCGGGCGAAGCTCTACTATCTGCGCGATCGCCGCGGCCGCTCGGCCCGAATCTCCGAGGCCACCAACGTTCGCGCCCGTGCGCTGAACGAGGCGGACAGGCAGGAACTGGCCGACGCCAAGGCCGCCGCGGAGGCCGAAAAGCTCGCCGCCCGCGAGGCTGCGGCTGCCGAGGCCGCCGAAGCCGAAGCTGCTGCCGCCGCCGAGGCGGAAGCCGCTGCTGCCGAAGCCGCTGCCGCAGAGGCGGAAGCGGAAGCTGCCGGCGAAGGAGACGACAAGAAACCCGAATAACGGGACGCGCGCCTTTCGCATCACGAGCGGCGCCCCGGGGCGCCGTTTTCGTTTTGCCCGTAACCCGCCGCAATTTTGCCGGCCGGCCGGGCCAAAGATAATGATGAGATCATGGGCAAGCAGGACGAACACAAGGACGATGCCCGCGAGTCGTTCGACAGCGATTGGGCGGAACAGGTCTCCACAACCCCGTTCTGGGACCAGGATTTCGCCGACGAGCTGATCGGCGCCATCGTCGTTGTCGGCGTGGCCGAGATCGAGGACGACGGCACCGTCGTCGACCAGTCCCAGATATGGGGCATGATCGAGACCGCCGATCCCGACAACGGTATCGAGTTGGAACTGCACGGCGAATATGCCGGGCAGAGCTGGATTTGCCCGCCGGATCTCGATGCTTTCGAGCCCGCGGCGCCAGGTGTCTACACCCTCGACTCGACCGGCGAGCAGGTCGTCGATCCGGATTACACGGCAAGCTGGACGGTATTGCGCTCGGAAATGGTCGAGGGCGAGGCCTGAGACCGATGGCCGTATCCCGGCACGGGCAGCACCACGCATGATCGAAGGCCTGGAGATTTCCCGTGTCGAAGCCAACGGGCTCGGCTTCCGCGTCGCCCATGGCGGTGCGGGTCCACCGCTGCTGCTGCTTCACGGCCATCCCCAGACATTGATGATGTGGGAAAAGGTCGCTCCGCTGCTGGCCCCGCATTTCAGCATCGTCGCGCCGGACCTGCGTGGCTACGGCCGCAGCGACAAGCCGCCGTCGGCGCCGGATCATGTGCCGCATTCCAAGCGCGAAATGGCGAAGGACCAGGTCGCCATCATGCAGGCGTTCGGGCACGAGCGCTTCTTCGTCGCCGGCCACGATCGCGGCGGGCGGGTCGCCTATCGCCTGGCGCTCGACCATCCGAAGGCCGTGGCGCGCCTTGCGGTGCTCGACATCCTGCCGACCTACGAGCATTTCCGGCGCGCCGACATGGCCTTCGCCATGGCCTATTATCACTGGTTCTTCCTGGCCCAGCCGTTCGACCGGCCGGAGCGCGCCATCCTGGCCGACACGGACTACTGGTTCCTGTTCCGCTACGGCGGAAAGCAGCCCGATTATTTCTCCGAGGCGGCGCTGGATGACTATCTGGAATGCTATCGAAATCCGGACACCGTCCACGCCACCTGCGAGGATTACCGCGCCGGCGCCACGATCGACTTCGATCTCGACAAGGCCGACCATGGAAAAAGGCGGATCGCCTGCCCGCTGCTGGCGCTATGGGGCGGCAAGGGCACCGTCGGGCAATTCTACGATGTTCTCTCGGTCTGGCGCGACTGGGCCGACGATGTCTCCGGCCAGGCGCTCGATTGCGGCCACTACCTGGCCGAGGAGCGCCCGCAGGAGACGGCGGCCGCGCTCGCCGATTTCTTCAGGTCCGGGGATTGAAGCGGAAGCGGTGGACCGCCGGGAACACCGAAAGCGTATCCTCCAGCCGTGCGCCGGCGCCGATATTGTGGACGACCAGCGGCCTCTTGCCGTCTGCCGACATGCGGTCGGAGACGATGGCGATATGCGGCAGCGTAATTCGCGCCGCGCCGACCCGCTGGGTGACGAGGTCGCCCGGCCGGTAGCCGGCCGGATCGTCCGGCTTCGGCAGGTCGGCCTTCAGGCGCAGGAAGAAGCGTTCCAGGTTGAGCACACGGCGGTGGTCGATGTTGCTGTCCGGCCGCGACAGGCCCCAGGCTTTCGGATAGGCGGAAAAGGCGCGCCTCATGTCGCGGTTCACCGCTTCCTGCAAATCGTAGCCGAAGGCGTCGCGGTAGGCGCGGATCACGACGTCGGTGCAGACGCCGAAGGCGCGGTCGACGTCGCCACCAGGAAAGCCGATGCGGCGGTAGCCGCCGTCATAGCGCACGGTGACGCCGATCTGGTCCTCGGCGGCGCGGATCAGCTCAAGCGCCCAGTCTTCCGGCTCGGCAAGGGCCAATTCTGTCAGGGGGAGGGAAGCCGAAGACGCGAAACCTGCGGCGGCCAGGGCGGCGAAACGCCGTCTGGTGAGTGTCATGTTCAGCCTTTCAATCCCCCGATCGCGCCGATGGTAGCCGCAAATGCGGCGTTTCGATGAAGCCGGCACGCCGCAGGGCCCGCCTTCGGCCGGATCGCCGCCGCTTCGGCGATCCCGCTTGACCGTCGCCGCCCGGCACTGCATATCAGGGCTAAATCCGGCAATCCCTTGAGAGAGTTGCGTCATGAGCGCCCCGAAGACCCTTTACGACAAGATCTGGGCCGACCATCTGGTCGACGAGCAGGAGGACGGCACCTGCCTCCTCTATATCGACCGCCACCTGGTGCACGAGGTGACCAGTCCGCAGGCCTTCGAAGGGCTGCGCATGGCGCACCGCCAGGTGCATGCCCCCGACAAGACGCTCGCCGTCGTCGACCACAACGTGCCGACCACCGACCGCAGCCACGGCATCGACGATCCTGAATCGGCGCTGCAGGTCGAGACCATGGCGAAGAACGCCGCGGATTTCGGCATCGAATATTACAACGAGACGGATCCGCGGCAGGGCATCGTCCATATCGTCGGGCCGGAACAGGGCTTCACGCTGCCCGGCATGACCATCGTCTGCGGCGACAGCCATACCTCCACCCATGGCGCCTTCGGCGCGCTGGCGCACGGTATCGGCACGTCGGAGGTGGAACATGTGCTGGCGACCCAGACGCTGATCCAGAAGAAGGCGAAGAACATGCGGGTCGACGTCGACGGTACGCTGCCGGCGGGCGTCACCGCCAAGGACATAATCCTGGCGATCATCGGCGAGATCGGCACGGCCGGCGGCACCGGCCATGTCATCGAATTCGCCGGGGAAGCGATCCGTTCGCTCTCCATGGAGGGCCGCATGACGGTCTGCAACATGACCATCGAGGGCGGTGCGCGCGCCGGCATGGTCGCGCCGGACGAGACGACGTTCGCCTATATCCGCGAGCGCCCGCGCGCGCCGAAGGGCGAGGCCTGGGACGTTGCGCGGGCCTATTGGGAATCGCTCGTCTCCGACGAGGGCGCCGCGTTCGATACCGAGGTCCGGCTCGACGCTGCCAACCTGCCGCCGATCGTGACCTGGGGCACCTCGCCGGAGGACGTCGTTTCGGTGACCGGCGCGGTGCCGGACCCGGACCTGATCGAGGACGAGGCCAAGCGCGCCTCCAAGAAGCGGGCGCTCGCCTATATGGGCCTGACGCCGGGCACGAAGATCACCGACATCCGGCCCGACCGTGTGTTCATCGGCTCCTGCACCAACGGCCGGATCGAGGATTTGCGCGCGGCCGCCGCCGTCATCGGCGGCCGGCATGTCAACGAGAACGTCAACGCCATGGTCGTTCCGGGCTCAGGCCTGGTGAAGGAACAGGCGGAGGCGGAAGGCCTCGATGCGATCTTCAAGGCGGCCGGCTTCGAATGGCGCGAGCCCGGCTGCTCCATGTGCCTGGCCATGAACGCCGACAAGCTGGCGCCGGAAGAGCGCTGCGCCTCCACTTCGAATCGCAATTTCGAGGGTCGCCAGGGCTTCAAGGGCCGCACCCACCTGGTGTCGCCAGCCATGGCGGCTGCTGCTGCGATCGCCGGGCATTTCGTCGATATCCGCGAGTGGAAATAGGCGCGGCCCGCAAACCGAGGCGCAGATGGCGACACCGATCGGCCGGATCATCATCTATACCCGCAAGATGGCGGAGATGGCCGATTTCTATTGCCGGCATTTCGGGTTCGACGCGCACCAGCGGGACGACGACCGGATCGTCGAACTGAGGCCGGCTTCGGCCGGTCCCCCGATCCTGCTGCACCCCGTCGGCAGGGCGCAGAAGCAGGGCCAGTCCATCGTCAAGCTGGTGTTCGACGTGGAGGACGTCGAGCGGTTCTGCTCCGATGCGAAGACGCGCGGCCTGGACTTCGGGCCGATCTATCGCGCCGAGGGCTACATGTTCGCCAACGCCAGGGATCCTTCGGGCAATTCGGTGTCGGTCTCCAGCCGGGCCTTCGCGCACTGAGCATCCGAGTGTCCGCCTCGCGAAAAAAAGCCCCGCATCGGAATGCGGGGCCAGTCGGTTGAGGGGAGGGAAGCATGTCGCTTCATC
>DATHRP010000240.1:0-2496 GCA_035465195.1 Afifellaceae bacterium
AGCCCTCGCTCGGCGGATTGATCGACCAGCTCAGCGAAACGATGCGGCACCTGCTGGCGCATTCGCCGGCAAGCCTGGAACAGCTCAAGGAAGCGCGCATCGTCTTCGAGGCGGAAATGGCGCGGATCGCTGCGCGCAAAAGTTCGGCGAGCGACATCCGCCGCCTCAAGCGCGCACTTAAGGCGCAGGGCGAGGCCTGCGACGATCTCGACACCTTCATCATGCGCGACGGCGATTTTCACCGCGAGATCGCAGTGATCAGCGGCAATCCGATCTTCTCCGCGCTGAGCGGCGCGCTTTTCCAGTGGCTGGCACATTTCTACCGCCGCGCCGTCGCCGTCCCGGGAATGGAGAAGCTCACCCTGCAGGAACACCAGGAGGTTCTCTCGGCGATAGAGGCGCGCGATCCGGAGCGGGCGGGCAAGGCGATGGTGGTTCACCTGAGCCGCGCGAACCATCTCTACCATCAGAATCACTATGCCGCGAAATCCTGACCTTGCAGGGGTCCGCGGCGATCGAAGCGGGGCGCCGCGTGCGGCGCTTCTCTTGTCGCAAGGTCATAACTGGTATAATGAGTAGGGACAAGTTTTGGGAGGACAGGCGAGATGGGGGCTTCCACACTGAAGGAGATGGCGCGGGCACGCACCGTCAAGGTCGGTCATTTCATCGTCGAGTTCGTCACCCCGGGGATCGGCCATCTCCTGAAAAACGCCGGCTGCGACTACGTCCTCTTCGACACTGAACATTCCGGCTTCCACAACGAGACGATCAAGAGCGCGATCCGCTATTTCGAAGCGGCCGACCTGCCGGTCATCGTCCGGGTTCCCTCCAAGCACTATCACGACATTTCCCGCGCTCTCGACATGGGGGCCGAGGGGATCATGGTGCCGATGGTCAACGATGCCGAGGAGGCGGAAGCGATCGTGCGGTCGATGAAGTACACGCCGCGCGGCGGGCGTGGCGTCGCGCTGGCGGTCGCGCACGACAATTACATGGCCGGCGACGTCATGAAGAAGCTCCAGGCTGCGAACGACCGCACGACCCTGTTCGTGCAGATCGAGACGGCGGCGGGCGTGGAGAACGCCGAGGCGATCGCGGCCGTGGACGGCGTCGACTGCCTCTGGGTCGGCCATTTCGACCTGTCCTCCTCGCTCGGAATTCCGGGACGCTTCGGCCATCCGAAATTCAAGCGCGCGGTGGAAACGACGTACGAGGCCTGCCGCAAGCACAAGAAGGCCTACGGGCGGCTGGTTCCGGACGTGAAGAGCGGGCTGGAGATGTTCAACGAGGAAGGCTTCGATTTCATTTGCTACGCCGGCGACGTCTGGGTCTTCCAGGCGGCCGTGCAGGAGGGTGTTTCCTCGATCCGCGCCGGGTGCAAGGGACAGGCCGGCCGGAAGACCGGCGGCAAGGCAAGGAAACCGGCCGGGAAACGCAAGGCCAGGACGGCCGGATAGGACCGACAGGATGGAACCGTTTCGCGTTGCCCTTTCCGGCGATTTCCGCAAACCCGACGGGTCGCCGACCTTTCCGAGCTTCGACCTGACGCCGCTCAACGACAATCCGAAGGTGGAGACGGTCTGGGTCGACGCAGTCGACAACGTAATTCCCGCTTCAGGGCTGACCGATTGCGATGCGCTGATCCTTCTCGCGCCCCGGGTGACGCCGGAATCCATCCCGGGTGACGGGCGCCTCGCTGCAATCGCCCGCTTCGGCGTCGGTTACGACAATGTCGACGTTCCGGCCTGTACGGCGAACGGCATTGCCGTGATCATCACGCCCGACGGGGTGCGTCGTCCGGTTGCCGTGTCGATCATCACCTACATCCTGGCGCTGTCGCAGAAACTGCTCATCAAAGACCGGATCTGCCGCGAAGGCCCCACGGGATGGGACAAGCGCGCGGGCTATATGGGCGAAGGCCTGATTGGCAAGACCTTCGGCCAGCTCGGCCTGGGAAATATCGGCGCGGAGGCTTTTCGGATGGCCGTGCCGTTCGGTATGCGGCTGATCGCGCACGACCCCTATGCGGACGAGGCGCTGGCGCGGGAGCTCGGTGTCGAGCTGGTGTCCTCCGAAACGCTCTTCGCGGAGGCGGATTTCCTGTCGGTTAGCGTGCCGCTCTCCGATGCCACCTACCACTACGTCAACGCCGCGCGGCTGGCGCAGATGAAGCCGACGGCCTACCTGATCAATACGGCGCGCGGACCCGTAGTCGACCAGGTTGCGCTTTACGAAGCGCTCGTCGACGGCACGATAGCCGGCGCCGGCCTCGACGTCTTCGAGGTTGAGCCCGCGCCCGCCGACGAGCCGATCCTGAAACTGGAAAATGTCATCGTCACGCCGCACTCCCTGTGCTGGACGGACGAATGTTTCGCCGGCAACGGCGCGGCCGACGTCGCCGCGGTGCTGGAAATCATGAACGGCCGCCAGCCGCGCGGCATCGTCAACCGGGAGATCACGGACGACGCAGGCTGGCTGGCGAAACTGGAGGAATTC
>DATHRP010000241.1:0-4183 GCA_035465195.1 Afifellaceae bacterium
CGGACTTGGCACCCGGACATGTGGCGCGGATCAAGGAACTTGCCCGCGACGGCTTCTATGACGGCATCATCTTCCATCGCGTGATTGACGGTTTCATGGCGCAGACCGGATGTCCGCAGGGCCGCGGCACGGGCGGCTCGGGCAAGAACCTGAAGGCGGAATTCAACGATGAGCCGCATGTTCGCGGAACGGCTTCGATGGCGCGGGCGACGCCGCCGGATTCTGCCGACAGCCAGTTTTTCATCTGTTTCGGCGATACGCCTTTCCTGAACCGGCAGTACACGGTCTGGGGCCAGGTGATCGAAGGCATGGAAAATGTCGACCGGATCGAGCGGGGCGAGCCGCCCGCGAATCCCGACAAGATCGTCTCCATGCGCGTCGAGGCCGACGTCGCCTGACGGAAGGCCGGCCTGACGGGCCGGCGTCGGACATGCCATGCGGATTGACGCGTTCGATTTCGACCTGCCGGAAGAGCGGATCGCGCTCCAGCCGGCCGAGCCGCGCGACAGCGCGCGACTGCTCGTCATCGAGCCCGACGGGCGGCTGAGCGACCGGCACGTCTTCGATCTGCCGGACATCCTGCGTGCTGGCGACGTGCTTGTCTTCAACGATACGCGGGTCATTCCGGCCCAGCTTCACGGCGTGCGGGTTCGCGACGGGCACAGCCTCGAGATCGGCGTCACGCTGATCGAGCGCATAGACGCCGCCGAATGGTGGTCGTTTGCCAGGCCCGGAAAGCGCCTGAAACCCGGCGACAGGATCGAGTTCGGTTCCGGGGAACTGTCAGCAAGCGTGCTGGAGAAGTCCGCGGACGGGCGCGTGCGGGTCGGCTTCGACCGGTCCGGGGCGGATCTCGACCGTGCGCTCGACGCGGTCGGCGTGCCGCCGCTGCCGCCCTACATCGCCGCGCGCCGGGCGGTGAGCGCGGAGGACCGGGCGCACTATCAGACGATCTATGCGCGCCATAGCGGTGCCGTCGCTGCGCCGACAGCCGGGCTCCACTTTACCGAGACGCTGTTCGAAAGGCTGGACAGTACCGGGATCCTGCGGGCCTTCGTCACGCTTCATGTCGGGGCCGGCACGTTTCTGCCGGTCAAGGTCGACGACACGGAAGACCATGTCATGCATGCCGAAACCGGCGAGATCGGCAGCGACACGGCAGCGCTGTTGAACCGTGCGCGGAAGGCCGGCGGGCGGATCGTCGCGGTCGGAACCACCTCGCTGCGCCTTCTGGAGAGCGCCACGGACGAAGCCGGGACCGTCCACCCCTTTGCCGGCGAGACGGATATCTTTATCACGCCCGGATACCGGTTCCGCGCCGTGGAGCTGCTGATGACCAACTTTCACCTGCCGAAGTCGACGCTGTTCATGCTGGTTTCGGCCTTTAGCGGGCTGGAGACGATGCAGAAGGCCTACCGGCACGCCATCGAGGCGGAATACCGCTTCTATTCCTACGGCGATGCCTGCCTGCTATATCCGGAGGAAGCCGGATGAGCGGGTTCGCCTTCACCTGCAAGGCTACCGACGGCTCGGCGCGCCTCGGCGAGATCGATCTGCCCCGCGGCACGATTCGGACGCCGGCGTTCATGCCGGTCGGCACCCAGGGCACCGTCAAGGCGATGTACATGGACCAGGTGCGCGAGCTCGGCGCCGACATCGTGCTCGGCAACACCTACCACCTGATGTTGAGGCCCGGAGCGGAGCGGGTGGCGCGGCTCGGCGGTCTGCACGAGATGATGCGATGGCCCTGGCCGATCCTGACCGATTCCGGCGGCTTTCAGGTCATGTCTCTGGCGAAACTGCGCAAGATCGACAGGGACGGCGTGACCTTCAAATCACATATCGACGGGTCGGAGCACCAATTGACGCCGGAGCGCTCGGTAGAGATCCAGCTCCTGCTCGATTCCGACATCGTCATGCAACTCGACGAATGCGTCGCGCTGCCAGCGACGAAGGACGCGATGGGAAAGGCGATGCGGCTATCGCTCGACTGGGGAGAGCGCAGCAAACGCGCCTTCGGGGCGCAGGACGGCAGGGCTCTGTTCGGCATCGTACAGGGTGGCGACGATCCAGGCCTGCGGCAGGCCTCGGCGCAGGGCCTCATCGATATCGGTTTCGACGGCTATGCCGTCGGCGGGCTTGCCGTCGGCGAGCCGCAGGACGTGATGCTGAAGA
The DNA here is from genome assembly GCA_035465195.1 of Afifellaceae bacterium. GTDB lineage: Bacteria > Pseudomonadota > Alphaproteobacteria > Rhizobiales > Afifellaceae > CAMYKZ01. The sequence goes on from DATHRP010000241.1 coordinate 2,176, forward strand.
TCTTGGAGGAGACGGTGCCGGCGCTGCCGTCCGACCGGCCGCATTACCTGATGGGTGTCGGCACGCCCGACGATATCCTGAAGTCGGTGGCGCGAGGCATCGACATGTTCGATTGCGTGATGCCGAGCCGGGCCGGCCGGCATGGCACGGCGTTTACGCGCTTCGGCAAGATCAACCTGCGCAACGCCCGCCATGCGGACGATTCGAGGCCGCTCGACGAGACGAGCGACTGCCCGGCGGCGCGGGACTATTCGCGCGCCTACCTGCACCATCTGGTCAGGGCGCAGGAGATGCTGGGCTCGATGCTGCTCACCTGGAACAACCTGGCCTATTACCAGTCGCTGATGGCGGGTGCCCGCGAGGCGATCGGAGAAGGCGGTTATTCCGACTATGTTGCCGAGACGGCCGCGGGCTGGGACAAAGGCGACCTCGATCCGCTTTAGGTCAGGCGCCTTCGCCCTTGTCGGGCTGCAGGAAACAGCCGTTTATCTTCCAGCTTCCGTCCGGCTGGTGTTCCAGCGTGTAGACGGCGATCCAGTTGCGTCCGTCCGGTCCTGTCACGAAGACCTGCTGGATGGCCTTTCCCTGTGTGGAACCGCTCCTGCCGAAGGTGTAGCTGCGCGGCGCATGGACCGGCGCGTACCCTTTGCGGACCATGCCCATGAACTGCTCGATGGTGGCGAACTGGCCGCGGATCGACGGGGCGGCGAAGGAGTAGGCTTTCTCGTCGTCGCCTGACAGGAAGGCCGCGATCTGCCCGGAAATGACCGATTGGATCGCAGCGGGGTCCAAATCCGCGATTTCCGGTTCCGCCTGAGCGAAGCCGGATTTCACTGAAGTGGCGGCCAAGATCAGCGCCAGGCCAAGCGCATGAAACGTTCTCATGCCGGAAGGATGGGGCGGAGCAGGACGCCGGCAAGGGCATTGAACCGCCAGATCGCCTGATGCGTCTGATTGAAAACGGTTTTTTGCAAGCCCGGAGCCACGATTGTCGACCATGTGCCATGCCCGAACAAGCCTGATCTGCGCGCTTGCAGGTGTATATTTCGGCGCTGTCGCGGCCGCGTCAGCATCGTGCCTCGATCACAGCCATTCCGCCGACGGCGCGGGAAGCCCGGATCGGGCGCGGGCGGAAGCCCGGAAAAGCTGGTCCCGCTCGGTCCGGATGGATGATGGTCCGCAATGGGCGAATATTGGACAGGCGCACAACGCGACAATGATCTGCAGGACGATCGATCCCGCGAACGGCCGCACGGTCTGCACCTTCAAGGCCATCCCGTGCGGCGGAAAATGAGCGTACGCATCGTCCAGGACCGCCGATGCGACCGGGATCGGTAGCGGGACTATCGGCGCATCAGCTCTCGTGCGGCGATTTCATCCTCGCGATCGCTTCGCGAACCCTGCGCCACTGTTCCGCTTCTTCCGTCCTGCCGGCCTTCTCGGCCTGCTGGGCCTTCTGGGCCGCCTCGGCCGCCGCGGCCGGACCGTGTGCGGAAACGAGCTGCTGGGCATATTCGCTGATTTTCATGCTGCTCATGGGTCGTCTCCCTTGGTTTGTCGGGGCAACAGGATAGGTGGGAAGCTTAGGGTTGCGTTGATGTCCGTCAAATGGCAGGCCATGGAACAGCCATTATGCCGTCCGTGACCCAAAGCCTTGGGTCAGATGGCGCTGTAAGTGATAGATCGATCAATAAGCGCCGGGCGCGGGCGGGATTTCATCCGAGCCGGCCGACCGGTGTTCGTCGCCTTTCGGGCGGCCGAAGATTGTCACGGCTGGCACGAGCCATCGACAGAAAGGGAAGCGTCGTAATGAAGATGACAACGGAAGAGGCTTTCGTAAAAGTTCTGCAGATGCACGGCATCGAGCATGCATTCGGCATCATCGGTTCCGCGATGATGCCGGTATCCGACCTTTTTCCGAAAGCCGGTATCACTTTCTGGGACTGCGCCCACGAATGCAATGCCGGTATCATCTGCGACGGCTATACCCGCGCGACCGGCAAGATGT
>DATHRP010000242.1:0-5488 GCA_035465195.1 Afifellaceae bacterium
AGGCGCGCGCCGATCCCGGTCCCGCAGGCCACGTCGAGCACGGTGTCGCCGGGTGCCGGGTTGCCCATGGCGACGACGCGCTCCGCCCAGGGGCCGAACACGGCGCCGACGAGGTGGTCCTCGTAGGCCTGGGCGGCTTCGGCGGCCGCGGCATCGACGATATTGGTCGGCATCGCTGTGTTCCTCTCAGGTCGCAGTGGCCGTGAGCGTCAGGCGCCGTCGGCGCGCATAGCGGAAATGCGGTCCCAGTCGAGCGTCACGCCCAATCCCGGTCCGTCGGGCAAGCGCAGGAAACCGGGGTCGGCGGCAAGATCCTCGGTGATGATGTCTGCGTCGGAACCCATCGGGCGCATGGAGCCGATTTCGTGCGGGCCGACGAGATTGGTAGCGGTGGCGGCAAAATGCGCCTCGGCCACCGCGGCCAGCCCCATTTCGAAGACATGGCCCAGCACCGCCTTCAGACCGGCGGCCGCGAGCATGTCGGTGATCAGCCGCGCGCCGTCCAGTCCATGCTTGGTCACCTTCACCTTGACCCGGTCGGCGGCGCCGAGCCGGATCACCATCATCGCCTCCTCCGGCGTCGCGACCATGTCGTCGGTCATCAGCGGGATGCCGACGGCCCGGCGCACCTCCGCCATGCCGAGCACGTCGTGGCGCGATACCGGCTGTTCGACATGCTCGATGTCGTAGTCATCGATGGCACGGATCAACCGGACCGCGTCTGCCGGATCGTAATGGTCGTTTGCGTCGACGCGCAGCGCCGGCCCGTTGCCGATCGCCTCGCGCACCGCCCTGACGCGGTCGATGTCGGTGCCGACGGCATCGCCGATCTTGATCTTCACGGCGCTGAAGCCCTCGGCGACCGTGGCCGCCGCCTGTTCGGCCATGGCGTCGGGCGCGGCGATGCCGATCACCGTGCCGATCACGGGGATCCTGTCGTGCAGCCGGCCGCCCAGCATGTCGCTCACCGACCTGCCGGACAGTTTCGCGGCCAGGTCGTGGAACGCCACGTTGACGGCCGCCTTGGTCCAGTTGCGGCCCTTGAGCCGGCCGCCGACCAGCGCCATTCCGCGGCGGCGGTCGGTGGCGGCGACGCCCGTCAGCGCCGGCGCGACCACGTTGCGGACCGCATCGAGTATCTCGCCGGGCAGTTCCTCCGGCTTGCCGGGAGGCGCGCAGACGATTTCCGCGATACCCTCCAGCGCCTCGTCCTCGGTGCGCAGGCGCAGGATGGTCGAGGTGTGGACCCGCGTGCGGCCCTCGGAAATGACGAAGTTGCGACTGCCGGTGACGGTGACCGGGATCGCCTCCACGGCCGTGATCCTAGGTGCCGCGTCCATCACGGCGTATCCCGGACGGCGATCCGTATCGCGGTGGCTGGTCGAACGGACGGATGCAAGGCGTGATCCCCCTGTCGGGCCGCGTTGGCCGGATGCCATCCATGCCAGCGCCCGGCATGGCGGTCAAGCGTGCGTCCCCGTGCCCTGCGCGGAGCGCGGCTGAACCGTTCGGGCGGCCATCGCGACCAACGGGAAGGAGCGGGCGCCAACCGATCCGGCCGAATGCCATCCGCACCGGTCGGAACAGACCCGTTACCGGGATGGAGCAGGATCCATGACCAGTGAACGCATCCGGGCGATGTGTTCGCCCTTCTCGCCCTGTCTGCCGCGCTTGTCGCGCAATTCTCGGCCAGCCAGGCCCACGCCGGCAAGGAGGTGTTCGTGCGCACCAAGCCGCACGTCAATGTCGGCACTCTCGGCCAGGTGAAGCCACAGCAGCCGATGATCGCACCGGCACTCGGCAATGGCAGCCAGGCCGGCGACGGCGGCCCCGGCGGCCCGCGCAAGGACAAGATCGATCTCAGTGTCTGCGAACTGGGGACGTTCGACCACGGAAAGTGCCTGGGCGGCGAATGATGCACGGGCTCCGCCCCGGGCGTTCACAGGACCTCAGCCGATCACCGGCATGGCCCGGGGCGCCCGGATGCTGAGCAGTTCCGCGCCGTCCTCGCGCACCACGATGTTTTCCTCGTGTACCATCATCCGGCCCGGCGCGAACGCGTAGCCGGGCTCCAGGGTGATCACCATGCCGGCCTCCAGCACGGTCTCGTCGAACGGCGCGAGCGAGGGATACTCGGTGAGCTGCATGCCGAGTCCGTGGCCGAGCCGGCCGACGGTGCCGCCGACCTGCTCGGGATCCGCCGCGGCCGAGAGCACCGCGTCCATGGCGCCGAAAAGCGCGGCGCAGGTCATGCCGGGCCGCGCCGCCTGCAGCCCGGCCTCCGTCGCGTCCCACACGATCCGGTAGGCGTCCCCGACATTGTCGGCGACGCGTCCTACCGCGAAGTTGCGGTCGAAGTCGCAGAAATAGCCGTCCCAGCGGCAACCGGTGTCGAGGATCAGGACGTCGCCGTCGGCGAGCCGCCGCTCCGACGGTGGCGAGATGATGTCGCCGTAGCCGCCGGGGCCAGCGCCGCCGGAGAGATATGCGATCTCGTCGGCGCCCTCGTCGAGGCACGCGATCCGGAAGGCGCGGAATACCTCGATCTCGCTCATGCCCGGCCGCACGAGGCCCGGCAGTTCGGCGAAGGCGCGCGAAGCGGCCTGGCAGGCGCGGCGGATCTTGGCGATCTCGGCTTTCGACTTCACGGCGCGCAGCCGTTTCAGCATGGCCGCGACGTCGCGGAACTCGGCCCCGGTGAGCCGCGTGCGCAGCAACTCGAACTCCGAAAGCGGCATGCGCAGGCTGGTCTCGCGCCCCATCGGCAGGCCGATCGCCGGGCTCTCCCCCGCCAGTTCGGTAATCGTGTCGGCGAGCAGTCCGATGCCGTCGTCGTCCGGGTGCGGCGAGGGCCATGTGCGGATGTCGGTGATCCAGGTGCCGGCCATGCAGGCCGCGCCGATTTCGGGAATGACGGCCACCGGCTTGCCGTCCGCCGGCACGAGCAGGAACCAGGGCCGCGTCGGGCTTTGCCAGAACGGCGTGAAGAAGCCGCTGAAATAGCGGATATTGTGCTCGTCGGTGAAGAGCAGGATGTCGGTGCCGGCGGTGGCCATGGCCGCCTGCACGGCCTTGAGCCGTGCGGCGTGCTCCTCATGCGAAAAGCCGCGTGATGCGCCTGCTGCCATGATCCGTCTCGCGCTTGCGTTTTCGCCGGCTAATCCGGCGAGCGGCATTTATCTTAGCGCGGCGTCGCCGTCCGGCCCAGTTGCCTGTCGGCGAGCAGCCAGCCGCAGAACACCCAGGCCACGACAGCGCCGGTGAACTGGGCCGCCAGGAAGCCGGGCACGTCTTCGGGGCGTATCCCGGCGAATGTGTCGGAGAAGCCGCGGGCGATCGTCACCGCCGGATTGGCGAAGGAAGTGGAGGCGGTGAACCAGTAGGCGGCGGTAATGTAGAGGCCGACCGCCGTCGCCACGGCGCTCTCGCGCGCCTTCAGCGTGGCGAGGATCGCGAAAACCAGCCCGAAGGTGGCTATCGCCTCGGCGAACCACTGGCTGCCGCCGGTGCGCACCGTCTGCGAAAACTGCCACAGCGTCTCCTCGAACATCAGGTGCGCCGCCCAGACGCCCGCGAGCCCGCCGGCGACCTGGGCGCCGGCATAGGCCAGCGCTTCGGTGGGCGGCAATTGCCGCCGCAGGGCGAAGACCCAGGGTCACGGCCGGATTGAAGTGGGCTCCGGAGATCGGCGCGAGCATGGTGATCAGCACGATCAGTATGGCGCCGGTCGGGATCGTGTTGCCGAGAAGCGCGATCGCGACGTTTCCGCCGGCCAGGCGCGCGGCCATGATGCCGGATCCGACGACCGTTGCCAGCAGGAAGGCTGTGCCGATCGCCTCGGCGGCGAGGCGCTGTCGCCTGGAACAGTTGTTCATGAAGTCTTGCCGATCCGGTCGAGCTTCTTCTGCAGCGCCAGCCGGTCGAGGCTTTCGACCGGCAGGCTGGTGAAGATTGAGATGCGGCTGTTCAGCATCCGGTAGGCTTCGGAGAAGGCGAGCTGGATTTCCGCGTCCGAGCCTTCCGCCGCGGCCGGGTCGGGCACGCCCCAGTGCGCCGTCATCGGCTGACCGGGCCAGGCCGGACAGGCTTCGTTCGCCGCATTGTCGCAGACGGTGAAGACGAAGTGCATTTCCGGCGCGTCCGGTCCGGCGAATTCGCTCCAGTCCTTGGAGCGGGCGAACGACGTGTCGTGGTTCAGCGTCCGAAGCAGCCGGATGGTCCTCGGATTGACCTCGCCGGCCGGTTGCGAGCCCGCCGAAAAGCCCCTGAACCGACCCTCGCCGATACGGTTCATGATCGCCTCGGCGATGATCGATCGGGCCGAGTTCCCGGTGCAAAGGAACAGCACGTTATAGCTCTTGTCCGTCATCTTCCCGTTCTCAGCATGCGGCGGCTAGCTCGTCGATCACCGGCCGGCAGAGTTCCGGCCGGCCGCCGCAGCATTCCTCCATGAGGAAGGACAGCAGGCCCTGGATGCCGTCGAAATCGGCGAAATAGCGGATCGAGCGGCCTTCACGCCTGTTGCGGGCCAGCCCGGCCTGCAGCAGGACCGCGAGGTTGGCCGACATGGTGTTCTGGCGCACGCCGAGCCGCTCGCCGATCTCGCCGGCGAACAGGCCATCCTCGCCGGCCTTCACCAGCAGGCGGAAGACGTCGAGCCGGGTCTCCTGGCTGAGGGCGGCGAAAGCCGAAAGCGCCTTTGATTTATCCATATATCATGAATAATTGATATATAGGGCCGGCGCAATACCCGCCCGGCGAATTCTAGTCCCGTTCGACCGGTTCGCTGTTGCGCGGGCTCAGGAACTCGTGCAGCCCGCCCAGCCCGTCAACGTGGAGCGCGAAGACCTTTATGACGATCAGCACGGGCACGGCGATGAAGATGCCGGCGAAGCCCCACAGCCAGCCCCAGAAGGCGACGGCGAGGAAGACCGAGACGCCATTGATCTGCAGCCGCCGGCCGACCAGCGCCGGCGTGGCGAACTGGCCCTCGACCAATGTGATCGCCGAATAGATGACGGGGGCCGCCAGCGCCTGGCCGACCGTGGCGAACGAGACGATGGAGACAATCGCGGCGACGGCGATGCCGATGATCGCCCCGACATAGGGGATGAAGTTCAGCGCCGTCGCCATGACTCCCCACAGGATCGGGTTCGGCATGCCGATCGCGTAGAAGGCGGCGGCGATGATGACGCCGAGCGCGATATTGATGGTGGTGATGGTCAGCAGGTAGCGCGACACTTCGCGCTCCACGTCGCGGGCGATCCTGAGCCCCTGCTTCTTGTCGGTCAGCGTCGGCAGCACCCGCACCAGTTTCTCGTAGAACATGTCGCCGGAGGCGAGCAGGAACAGGAGCAGCACCAGCGTCAGCACGCCGCCGGCGATCACGTCGGGCGCGCCCTGCGCCGCCCGGCTCAGCAGGCCGGGTTCCTTGACGACGACCTCCTGGACGCCGAATTCCTCCTGTCCGCCGGTGGCCTCCTCGACC
>DATHRP010000243.1:0-3460 GCA_035465195.1 Afifellaceae bacterium
CCAATCGGTCAGATGTATATTCGTAGACTCAGGAACAGCCGGTTCGCCAGGCTCTATGGGCAACCGGCTGGTTCATTCCGGTCACCGCGGAGAAGCTCGTGAATCCTGGCTTCCAGCAAAAGGCCGCCAAGCCTGTTCGGGCCAGTTGATCCTGTTTCGCCCCGAGCGGCGATCGTGCTGTTCGAGGCAAGATAGGAGGAAATTACCCGTGTACGCTCATAGAGGTCTGGCGGGCTTTTCGGCACACTGACTTGCTCGTCGAATTCGACACCGGCGCTTCGGGCCGATTTCCACTTGAGTGTCGCCACATTGACAGAGTGTTCCACGGGCGAGCGAACAAGCAAGCGTGCCGGCAGCTTCTTCTGGGATTTCAATTGGAGCAGCGCGCCATATTTTGACAGATCGCGAATCGTCGCTTCCACCAAGACCTCACCATGTTCGCTGCAGATATCAACATGCTGATACGTTGCGATGCGCGCGTCACGCCGCGTTTTGGATTGCGGATCCTGCAGATCTCGTATGTTCGCCTGGAGATCGCAGTTTTGCTTGGAATGCTTCGTTCTAAACCAGCCGAGCGATTCGAAGAGTTTGCTGGCCATGATCGCATCTCCTTTTTTTCTATATCCATCCTGCCAGTCTCGAGCCGGGTCAACGATAACACTTCATTAAGCTTACCCGTTGACTCGGATTACTTCCGCCGGATGGCAGCGCGGTAGCATCGTTCAGGCACGATCGACGGCGGACAACGGCGCTTTTCCGCCGGCTTCATTAGCCGCGATACGGGTCGCCGGGCGACATGTCCCACTCTTTCCGCCGGCTGCCCCGGATGAAGGGTGCCACGACATCGTCGACGGAATTCCGGCAGCTCTGGCGCATGAGGCGCTGCTCTTCCGTGAGGCTCGCCTCGCCCGCGTGGATCATGGTGTGCTCCCCTTCCACCTGCCTTGATCTACGGGTTACGGCGACGGCTTGCCAATCGCGATAGCCCGCCTCTGTCGGAAAAATGTCGCGCGATCCGGTTCGTATCCCCGCATCGGCAGTTCAGCCAGGCTATCGAGCCGGGCAACCGGCGATCTGTCACCGTGTATCTCTCCCGGAGATCGGGACCATGCCGCGGCTTTGATCTCTTCCCGTAAATCACGTATCGTTCCTGCTCCGGAGGATCTTTCGGGAGGTTTCCGGTGACCATGGACACGCTCGACGACCATAGGCGAAACGTCGAAACCAACGACGGCGTAGCCTTGAGCGTGATCGACATCGGCAGCGGGCCACCCTTCGTCATTCTTCCGGCATGGACCAATGCCGCGATCGAATATCGGCCCCAGATCGAGGAGTTCGCACGAGATCATCGCGTGATCGCGGTCGACATGCGGGGCCATGGCGAGTCGGAAAAGCCGAAAAGCGGCTATCGGGTAAGCCGTTTTGCGGCCGATCTCCGGAACCTGCTGGTCGAACTGGAGATCGACGACGCCGTCATCATGGGCCATTCCATGGGCTGTTCCGTGATCTGGGCCTATCTCGACCTTTACGGTCCGGACAGGCTGGCGAAGCTCATCCTGGTCGATCAGGCAGCGACACAGTTGATCCAGCCCTGGTGGTCGGAACGGGAACGGCTCGATTTCGGTTGCCGCGATACTCCCGAAAGCCTCTTCGAGTTCTGCGCCGATCTTGCCGGTCCGGACGGCGAGCAGGTGACGCGGGACCTGTTCTGCGGGCTCTTTACGCCGAGCTTTTCCGCCGATGAGGCGGAGAACGTCGTCAGGGAAATCCTGAAGATGCCGCGGGCCCATGCGGCGGCCCTGATGCTGGACCATGCGACGCGGGACTGGCGCGATGTCATCGCACGGATACGAATGCCCGCCCTCGTCGTCGGCGCCCGAAAGAGCGTTTTTCCGGCCGAGTCGCAGATTTGGATCGCCAGCCGGATACCGGGCGCGAAGCTGGAGATTTTCGACGAGGACGAAGGCGGTTCGCATTTCATGTGCCTGGAAAATCCGAACCGGTTCAACGCAATCGCAAGAGCCTTTGTCAGCGCGTGAGTCCGATGTCGCCTGTGGGCACCCATTGGCGGACATCGGCCACGCCGCCCGTGCGTGCGCCCTGCCCCCGCCTTCGCCCATACAAATATCGGCAGGCCTGCCCCGAAACGGAACCGCCGCGGGCATGCTGAAACGTCGTCAGGCGAAACGGACCGTCTCAACATCACGTGTCACGTGATTACCAGCGCCGCGCCGGTCTCGATCGCCGTCCGGCATCCTTCCATCAGCGCCACGCAGGTATAGGATTCCACGCCATAGTGCTGCCGGACCGCTTGCCCCTCGCCCTGGCTGTCGTCGGCGGCAATCCGGAACGCTTCCGTCCGGATGTCGATGTCGTCCGGGATCTCCAGTCGCTCGGCAAACCGCTCGCATTCGCCCAGCAGGAAATAAAAACAATAATCGGATCGTGACGATGTCCGCTATTGGTGCACAGCGGACATCAATGACCCGTCCGAAAATGTCCGCTTCTGACCCAATGCCGTCATTCGCTGCGGCGCGGCATCGTACCGGGTTAGATGGGATCGGCAATCTCTGGCCGGTCAGCGAACTGCATATGCCTGCTGCGGGTTTGCAAATCCCTTGAACTCAAATTCTCCCAGGCTCTCTACTCTGCTTTGTACGAGCTTGGCGAAGGCGGCGGAACAAACGGCTTCGACCCCCTTTCGCGACGCCGCATCCAAAAGGCGGGCAGTTAGGTTCACGGCAGGGCCGATTGCGGTAAAGTCCAAGCGCGTCAGCCCACCGATGTTACCATAGTGGATCTCGCCAACATGATACGCGGCGCGGAACTTGAATCCTGAACCTGCGAGCAGTTTTCGGGCATCCTCGACCGCCGATAGCGCAGAGAGCGCTGCGCCCTCTTCGGCCGTAAGATCATCAGGCGTCGGGAAGATGGCGAGCATACCGTCTCCCATCAGCTTTAAAACATCGCCGCCATTCTTGAGAATTGGCTGCTCAAGGGCCTCAAAGTACCGATTAAGCATGTTGACAGTTTCAGCAATTGGCAGGCAGTTTGATTGTTCGGTGTATCCTTCGATGTCCGTGAACAGAATCACGGACCTAATCATTTCAGCATCACCGCGTCGTACCATTCCGGCATTCACTCTCGCCCCTGCGTCCCGGCCGAGAAAAGTCGCGAGCAGGCTTGCATTGCCTTCATACCGCACCCGCGATTCCACGACCCTTGCAAGCGGCGCGGCGATGCGGCGGCAGATTTCGAACTGTTCGTCAGGAAGCCCGTCCTTGCGCTTTACCCCCACGGCCAGCACCGCGTTGACTTCATTTACTGCGATCAGCGGAATGACGGCATATTCGCTATAGCCGCCGTCGATCAGAGGTCTTGAGCCGGGATGTGTATCGAATTCTGGCATTTCGCCAACGCGATACCTGATGGGTCTTGCAGAGATTTGCGTTCTCTCGAC
>DATHRP010000244.1:0-2333 GCA_035465195.1 Afifellaceae bacterium
GGGCGGGCCTGTCGATTAGGGGTGGAAATTGCCGCGGTTTTGGTCCATATAGCGCTCGCGCTTCGCTGCCCTGCAGCGATGGCCCCTGAGTACGACCCCTGCTGGACGACATCCCGGCTGTGGGCGACCCCCTTAAAGGACAAATTGCAGGCAAGGGGGCGTTGGACCCGGTCTGACCGATCTCCGACCCTTTGACCCGCACATGGAAAGGTATGACGATGTCGATCACTGCTGAACGCAAACAGGAACTGATCAAGGAATATGCGACCAAGGACGGCGACACGGGTTCGCCGGAGGTCCAGGTCGCCATTCTGACGGAACGGATCGCCAACCTGACCGAGCATTTCAAGACCCACGCCAAGGACAACCATTCCAGGCGCGGGCTTCTCAAGCTCGTGTCGCAGCGCCGCCGACTGCTGGACTACGTCAAGTCCGTCGAGGTCGAGCGCTACAACGCGATCATTCAACGGCTCGGATTGCGCCGTTAATTCAAACGAACGCGGCCGCCGGGATGGCGCGCCGCGTTTTTCACAGGGCAAGGTCAGGCCATGACAGGATCGCCGGCTGTTTTCTCTGGTCATTCAGACTGAAAACATCCAGCCGTCTTGTTCATGGCTCGTCGTGCCCTGTGACCGAACTCACAGAAAGGATGTGCCATGTTTGAACATCACAAACAGGAAATAGAATGGGGCGGACGCACGCTGGTCCTGGAAACCGGCAAGGTCGCCCGCCAAGCCGACGGCGCTGTCGTCGCCACCTACGGCGAGACCACGGTGCTGGCCACGGTCGTCTCGGCAAAGGAACCGAAGCCTGGATTGGACTTCTTCCCGCTGACGGTGAACTACCAGGAAAAATACTATGCCTCCGGCCGGATTCCCGGCGGCTTCTTCAAGCGCGAAGGCCGGCCGACGGAAAAGGAAACCCTGACGTCGCGGCTCATCGACCGGCCGATCCGGCCGCTCTTCGCGGACGGCTACAAGAACGACACGCAGATCATCATCAACGTTCTCTCCTATGACATGGAGAACGATCCCGACATCGTCGCGATGGTGGCGACGTCGGCGGCGCTGACACTTTCCGGCGTGCCCTTCATGGGCCCGATCGGCGGGGCGCGCGTGGGCTACGTCAATGGCAATTTCGTTCTCAATCCCACCGTCGACGAACTGAAGGACAGCAAGCTCGACCTGGTCGTCGCCGGTACCGGCGAAGCCGTGCTGATGGTCGAATCGGAAGCCGAGGAATTGTCCGAAGACACCATGCTGGGCGCGGTAATGTTCGGTCATCGCGGCTTCCAGCCGGTGATCGACGGGATCATCGCACTTGCCGAGCGCGCCGCCAAGGCGCCGCGCGACCACCATGCCGAGGACCATGCGGAACTGTTCGCACGGGTCTCGGAGATCGCCGATTCCGACCTGAAGACGGCCTATCAGATCATCAACAAGGCCGAGCGCCGCGACGCGGTCGACGCCGCCAAGTCCAAGGTTGTCGAGGCGCTCGTCGACGAGGAAGCCGGCGTCACCGGCCAGATGGTCGGCGACCTGTTCAAGAAGCTGGAAAGCAAGATCGTCCGCGGCAACATCCTGGACAACGGATCGCGCATCGACGGCCGCGATCTGAAGACGGTCCGGCAGATCGAGGCCGAAGTCGGCGTCCTGCCGCGCACCCACGGTTCCGCCCTGTTTACCCGCGGCGAGACCCAGGCGGTCGTGGTCGCCACGCTGGGCACCGGCGAGGACGAGCAGATGATCGACAGCCTGGACGGAACCTTCAAGGAAGCGTTCATGCTGCACTACAATTTCCCGCCGTTTTCGGTCGGCGAAACCGGCCGTGTCGGCTCGCCGGGACGGCGCGAAGTGGGCCACGGCAAGCTGGCCTGGCGGGCGGTGCATCCGATGCTGCCGCCGACGCACGAATTCCCCTACACCATCCGCGTGGTCTCCGAGATCACCGAATCGAACGGCTCCTCGTCGATGGCGACGGTCTGCGGCACATCGCTGGCCCTGATGGATGCGGGCGTCCCGCTGCGTGCGCCGGTTGCCGGCATCGCCATGGGCCTGATCAAGGAAGGCGACAAGTTTGCCGTTCTGTCCGATATCCTGGGTGACGAGGATCATCTGGGCGACATGGACTTCAAGGTCGCCGGTACCGTGAAAGGCGTTACCGCGCTGCAGAAGTACATCAATATCCAGGGCAGCACCAAGGAAATCATTCAGGTCGCACTCGCGCAGGCGGGTCTCGGGCGGATTCACATCCTCGCGCTGAAGAAGCAGGCGCTTGCATCTCATCGCGGTGTAGTGTCCGGGTTCGCGCCGCGCATTATCACCATGAAGATC
>DATHRP010000245.1:0-3060 GCA_035465195.1 Afifellaceae bacterium
AGGAATTCCAGCAGGCGGAACTGGACCGACTGGAAGCCGGAGGCCTGGCCGAACACGTGGCGAAAGCGCGCGTACTCCGCCGGCGTGAGAGTCTCCAGCACGGCCCACTGGTGAAACAGTTGTTGCTGGACCTGCTTGACCCGTGCCAGCACCTTGAAACAGGGTTCGAGGCGGTCCAGCCGGATGGACATGATGGCCGCCTCGAGCTCGTGAATGATGAGCTTCATCCACAACTCGGCGACCTGGTGCTGGACGATGAACAGCATCTCGTCGTGGTGCGGCGGATCGGACAGCGGCCGTTGTGCCGCAAGGATCGTGTCGAGGCCCAGGTAGCCGGAATAACTCAGCCGGTCCCGCAGGTCCCGGTGGATTCCGGCCTCCATTTCCCTTCTGCCCATTACGCGTCTCCATGGCTGCGGCGGCGCAGCATCCAAGGCTTTCACGGTGCCTCTCGGCGGCTTTGGCCGGGGTGTATAATGCCCCGCGTTTTGCGGTCCGGCTGTTCGGCCTGCGACCAGAATATCAGGAGGAGAACCTGGTGAAGACCATCGCCGAATTCCGCATCCCGTACCGCCAGGTACTGGATGTCGACGGCCGGCTCGTGTCCGACCTGCCCGAATTCGCCAAGGACCCGGAGGAACTGCTGCGGTTGTACCGCATGATGATGCTGACGCGCACCTTCGACACCAAGGCCATCAACCTGCAGCGCACCGGCAAGCTCGGCACGTATGCGTCCTGCCTGGGCCACGAGGCGGCCCATGTCGGGATCGGCGCGGCCATGCGGCCGGAGGACTGCTTCGCACCGATGTATCGCGAGTACGGCGCCCAGTTCTGGCGCGGCGTCAAGATGGAGGAAGTGCTGCTGTACTGGGGCGGCGATGAGCGCGGCAACGACTTTGCCGCCGCCAGGCACGACTTTCCATGGTGCGTGCCGATCGGCACGCAGTGCCTGCATGCCGCCGGCGCGGCACTCGCCTACAAGCTGCGCGACGAGCAGCGCTGCGCGGTCAGCGTCATCGGGGACGGCGGCACCTCGCAGGGCGACTTCTACGAGGCGCTGAACCTCGCCGCGGTGCGCGAACTGCCGGCGGTATTCGTCGTCGTCAACAACAAGTGGGCCATCAGCGTGCCGCTGTCGCTGCAGACCGCGTCCAAGACCCTCGCCCAGAAGGCGATCGCCGCGGGCATGCCGGGCATCCAGGTCGACGGCAACGACGTCATCGCGATGCGCCAGACCATGGAAGACGCGCTCCAGCAGGCCCGCGAAGGCCGCGGGCCGACCCTCGTCGAGGCCGTGACCTACCGGCTTTCGGATCATACGACCGCCGACGATGCGAGCCGCTATCGGCAAAAGGGCGAGGTCGAGGATGCCTGGAAGACGGAACCGTTGCTGCGCATCCGCCGCTATCTCATGGACAGCGGCGCCTGGAGTGACGCGGACGAGGAAGCCCTGAAGGCGGACTGCACGCAGCGCGTGGATGCCGCGGTGGCGGCCTACCTCGACACACCCGTGCAACCGGTCGAGGCCATGTTCGACTCGATGTTCGCCAGCCTTCCCGAGTCGTTGGCGGAACAACGGCAAACCGCGCGCCGTTTCGTGAATTCCGGCGGGCATCACTGATGCCGAAAATCACCCTGATCGAAGGCGTCACGATGGCGCTGGCGTGGGAGATGGAGCATGACGACCGCGTGGTCGTCCTGGGCGAGGACGTCGGCGTCAACGGCGGCGTGTTCCGCGCCACGGCCGGGCTGCAGCAGCGTTTCGGCGGCGACCGCGTAATGGATACGCCGCTGGCGGAGTCGATGATCGCCGGCATGTCCATCGGCATGGCGGCGCAGGGCATGCGGCCGGTATGCGAAATCCAGTTCATGGGCTTCATCTACCCGACCGTCGACCAGATGATCAATCATGCGGGGAGGCTGCGGCACAGGACGCGTGGGCGCCTGCATGTCCCGATGGTGTTGCGCGCCCCCTTCGGCGGCGGCATTCACGCGCCCGAGCACCACTCGGAAAGCACCGAGGCGCTGTTCGCCCACATGCCCGGTATTCGCGTCGTCATCCCCTCTTCGCCGCGGCGCGCCTACGGGCTCCTGCTGGCGGCGATCCGCGATCCCGACCCGGTCGTGTTCCTCGAGCCGAAGCGCATCTACCGGTTGCAGAAACAAGAAGTGGAAGACAACGGCGAGGCCTTGCCGCTGGACACCTGCTATATCCTCCGCGAAGGTGACGACGTCACGATCGTGACCTGGGGCGCGATGACGTTCGAAACGCTCAAGGCCGCGGAGGAGCTGGACAAGGAAGGCATCAGCGCCGAAGTCATCGACCTGGCGACGATCAGCCCGATGGACCTGGACACGATCCTCGAGTCGGTGGAGAAGACCGGCCGGCTCGTCATCGTGCACGAGGCGGCGCGAAACTGCGGCGTCGGCGCGGAGGTCGCGGCCGGGGTGGCCGAGAAAGGTATCTGGGACCTTAAGGCGCCGATCGTGCGCGTGACCGGTTACGATACGGTCATGCCATTGTTCCGACTCGAGTACGAGTACCTGCCCAGCGTCGCGCGCATCATCGACGGCGTGCAAAAGACCTTCGAGGATTAAGAGGGCCTGCTCACACTTGCCGGGTCGCCGCCTTGTCGCCCCGAAGCGCGCCAGGCAAGGTACGAGGAGAGAAGTCCAGTGACTCCAAATAAACGACGAGTAACAGCCGCATGAGCGTCAAGACCTTCAATCTCCCCGATCTCGGCGAGGGCTTGCCGGAGGCGGAAATCGTCAGCTGGCTGGTCGCAGAAGGCGACCTCGTCAAGGTGGACCAGCCGATGTTGTCGGTCGAGACGGCGAAGGCCGTCGTCGAGGTGCCGGCGCCGTACACCGGCCGGATCGCGAAGATCCACGCGCCGGACGGCACCATCCTGCCGACCCACGCGCCACTCGTAGACATCGATACGAGCGGCGCCACCGCGGCGGTGCCCGCGAAGAAGGCCGACGACAGCGAGCCCGGGGACGCGGACGAGGCACCGGCTGCCGCGCGCGAGGATTCCGGCACGGTCGTCGGCAAGATGA
>DATHRP010000246.1:0-3917 GCA_035465195.1 Afifellaceae bacterium
AAATCGCTGTGGCGCAGATCCACGACCAGCCTGTAGGGATTGCGCAGGCGCAGCAGGCCGAAACCTGTTTCATGGTCGAGATCGACGACCAGCCTCGTGCGCCCCTCGTCTCCGACCAGGCGGATGGCGCTGATCCGCGCCTTGGCGTCGGCGTCACCCTGCGCCCTGAGCGGGCCGGCGGCCGCGGCCGGGCCCGCGGACTCCGCGAAAAATACCGTCAGGAGCATCATGAAAAAACGCAAGCGCATCGGTATCCGCTAACTTTTCGTTCTCTATCTCGCGCTACCATCTTTAGCCGGGATGCTGGAAATCCGCTTCCGCAAGCCCGCCGCCGGCCGCGAATCCGCATGGCGCAGATTCATAAAAATAGCCGATTGCGGCAAGAAAGTAGCATTCAGTCCGTCACAATATCTTGCAAAGGCAGACAAGCATTCATAGAAAGACAGTGACGGATTCTTCCCCGAAGGTCCATCGGCGCGGATGTGACGCGACTTATTTCGCCGTCCGGTATTTGCCATGACCATGCGGGGGTGAAGACGATCCACCGGATCGCAGGCTTTCAAGCCCGAATCCGGAGGTGGTCAATATCCAGGCCAATTCCGGCGAAGGAACCGGCCTGGCCCTGTTCGAAAGGCGGCTGATGACCCTCCTGTTCAACCGTTCATCCCGAATCGGCATCGCCCGGGCCATCCCGCGGCAGGCATCGGTTCGGCATGTCCGGCGGCCGGCGGGCAGCGTGTCAAGCCTTTCTCAATTCAACAATATTGGATCCGAGATCGCGGCCCGAAGTGACCGCCAGGCGGCCCCTTGGCCGCCCGGATCTGGAGTTTTCCGATCATGCCTACAAACAAGATGCTTATCGATGCCGCCCACCCGGAAGAGACCCGGGTCGTCGTACTGCGCGGCAACAAGGTCGAGGAATTCGACTTTGAGGCCGCCGAGCGCCAACAACTTCGCGGCAATATCTATCTCGCAAAAGTAACCCGGGTCGAACCCTCGCTGCAGGCCGCCTTCGTCGAGTATGGCGGCAACAGGCACGGGTTCCTGGCCTTCTCCGAAATCCATCCCGACTATTACCAAATCCCGGTCGCCGACCGCCTGGCGCTATTGGCCGAGCAGGCCCGCGAGGACGCCGAAGAGGCCGAGGAAGATCAGGTCGACGAGCCTGTTGACGCTGCCGGCGAACCTGAAGCCGACGAAAACGGCGAGCAGGACGCAGAGGGTGAAGCCGCTTCCGATGATGGGGAGACCGACACCGTAGCGGCCATGTCGATCGACGAGGACAGCGTCAGCGAAGCCGTCGCCGACGAGCCTTCGGACCCATCCGACGATGGTGGCGAGGAACGCGCGGACGAGCAGGCCGACGAGGCCGAGCTGCATGCCGACCGGGACTCCGACGAGCCGGACGAGACCGACGATGACGAGGACATCCCGGCCGCCGAGGCTGTCGAAGACGTGGGCGGCGACGACGCCATGGAGGAAGTCCCGCAGCGTCGCAAGCCGCGCCCCCGCCAGTACAAGATCCAGGAGGTCATCAAGCGGCGCCAGGTGTTGCTGGTGCAGGTCGTTAAGGAGGAGCGCGGCAACAAGGGTGCGGCGCTGACCACCTACCTGTCGCTGGCCGGCCGCTATTCCGTGCTAATGCCGAACACGGCCCGCGGCGGCGGCATTTCCCGCAAGATCACCAACGTGACCGACCGCAAGCGGCTGAAATCCATTGCCCAGGAGCTCGAAGTGCCGGAAGGCATGGGCGTGATCCTGCGCACCGCCGGTGCCAGCCGCACCAAGGCCGAGATCAAGCGCGATTTCGAATATCTCCTGAGGCTGTGGGAAAACGTCCGCGAACTGACGCTGAAATCCACCGCGCCGAACCTTGTCTACGAGGAAGGCAGCCTCGTCAAACGGTCGATCCGCGATCTCTACTCCAAGGAAGTGGACGAAGTGCTCGTCGCCGGCGACGACGCCTACCGCGAGGCGAAGGACTTCATGCGCATGCTGATGCCGAGCCATGCGCGCAACGTCCAGCCCTACAAGGAGGACGTGCCGGTCTTCTCCAAATACGGGGTCGAGACGCAGCTCGACGCCATGTTCTCGCCGCAGGTCACGCTCAAGTCCGGCGGCTACATCGTCATCAACCAGACCGAGGCGCTGGTCGCCATCGACGTCAACTCCGGCCGCTCGACGCGCGAGCACTCGATCGAGGACACGGCGCTGCAGACCAACCTGGAAGCGGCGGCGGAAGTCTCCCGCCAGCTGCGTCTGCGCGACCTTGCCGGCCTGATCGTCATCGACTTCATCGACATGGAGGAGAAGCGCAACAACCGCTCCGTCGAGCGCAAGCTGAAGGACTGCCTGAAGGCCGACAGGGCGCGCATCCAGGTCGGGCGTATCTCCCATTTCGGGCTGATGGAAATGTCCAGGCAGCGGATCCGCACCGGCGTCCTTGAGAGTTCGACCGAGCCCTGCGCCGTCTGCCACGGCACCGGCCAGGTCCGCTCCGTCTCGTCGCTGGCGCTGCAGATCCTGAGGTCCCTGGAAGACCACCTTCTGCGCAACGCCAACCACCATTTGCGTGTCTGCACCCGCCCCGACGTGGCGCTCTACGTGCTGAACCAGAAGCGTGGCCACCTGTCCGAGTTGGAGCAGCGCTTCGGCCTGACGATCACCATCACCGACAAGACGCCGGAAAGCGGCGGCGCGTTCGTCATCGAGCGCGGCGAGGCCGTCGGCGCGGACAGGCCGCGTCCGGTTTCCGCCGTTGCAATGCTCGATGTCGCCGATACCGAAGAGGACGAGCAGGCCGCCGACGGTGGCGGCAGGAAGCGCAAGCGCCGCCGGCGCAGGCGTCGCGGCGGCGACGAGGATTCCGAAGCCGGCGTCAGCGCGGATAGCGAGGCGCAGGACGAGGAAGAAGACGGCGAAGAGCCGGCCGTCGCGGCTGAAAGCGATGCGGAGGACGATGGCGAGCAGCGCAGGCGGCGCAAGCGCGGTCGCCGTGGCGGGCGTCGGAGGCGGCGCGGCGAGGACGGCGAGGCGCGTGCCGACCAACAGTCGGAAGACGGTGATCGGTCCGGCGCGCCGGAAACCGATGAAGCCGCTGAATCCCCGGCCGAGGACGCCGAGCCCGTCGCAGCATCCGAAGACGCCGAACCGGAGGAGTCCGGATCGCGACGCAGGTCGCGTCCGGATGCCGACGAGCAGGAAGAAGCGGCGCCGGAACACGCGGCGGCGACGAACGGCAGCAATGGCGACGCCTCGGCGCAGGACGAGGAGCAGCCCGCGGAAGACGAGCGCGAGCCGGCACTCGCCCAGTCCGTGGCCGGCGGCGACGAAACGGCGGGCGAGCAGGCCAAGTCGGACCAACCGAAGCGGTCCGGCTGGTGGCAGCGCCGCTCCTTCTTCTAGACTGGCCGGAATCCCGTACCAGCGGATTTGGAAATCCAGATGAGCGATGACCGCCTGTTTGTTATCGTCCGAATACCGAAATCCGGCAGCAATTCCCTGCGCCGGATGATAAAGGCTGCGATGCCGGCGGCGACAATTCACTCGATGCCAAACCCGTCCAAGCCGGACGCAGATGTGTCGTGGCTCGAAAACCTGCGGGTTACGCGTGGCAGGATTCGCCGAAGGTGGCGCAACTATCGAGTGATGACCAACGAAAAGGCTTGGGCGAAGATCGCTCAAGAAGCCAAGGACGGTGATATCGTACAGGGTCACTTCGGCTACGGCGACCCGATCCTGCCGGGGTTCGAACTTGACTATATCACCATCATCCGCGATCCCGTTCAGCGACTTATGTCGGAATATTTCTATTCGAAGCGGGGGTTCGAGAAGAGGTCGATCTTCAGGAAGCTTTACAATTTCGGACGGCTGCGAGCAGCGTCTGAGCTCGGCTTCAGCGACTATATCGGCTATTT
>DATHRP010000247.1:0-2302 GCA_035465195.1 Afifellaceae bacterium
GGCCGCGCGCTCGTGCCGGACGACGCGTCAGCGCCAGCGATGCTGTCGCTGCGCGGCAATGTCAGCGAGCACGGCATGAACCGCTTCTTCCGCCGGCTGGCTGAAGGCGTCTACGACATGGACGACCTCGCCCGGCGCACCGGCGAGCTCGGCGCCTTCCTGAAGGCGGCCGCCGACCATTACGAACGACCGCAGAAGGGCTTCGTCGGAATTGGCTACTCCAACGGAGCGAACATCCTGGCGAATCTGCTGTTCACCCAGCCGGCCGCCATCGGCGCTGCGGTGCTTATGCATCCGCTGATCCCGTTTGAGCCCGACCCGCAGCCCGACCTTTCAGGCAAGCCGGTCTTCGTCAGCGCCGGCGAGAACGACCCGATCACGCCGTTCGCCGACACGCAGGTGCTGCTCGAGTGGCTCGGCCGCCAAGGGGCGCAGGTCGGCGCGGCGGTCCACCGCGGCGGCCACGAGGTGCGGCCGGAGGAGGTCGAGGCCGTGAAGGTCTGGCTTACGGGCCTGCCTTAATCAGACATCTGAACACAGACAAGCAAAACACAACCGCACCGGTTCCGGTGCGGCAGGGAGGATTTTATCCAAATCCAAAGGAGACTTACGATGACACAGTTACAGAATTCCACGATCCTGGCAGGACGCATCCTGCTCGCCGCGATTTTCGTAATCGCCGGATTCCAGAAGATCGGCGGCTTTGCCGGCACGCAGCAATACATGGAAACCTTCGGCATTCCCGGCATGCTGCTTCCCCTCGTCATCCTGCTGGAGCTTGGCGGCGGGCTGATGATCGTCGCCGGCCTGCTGACCCGATGGACGGCGCTGGCGCTGGCCGGCTTCACGCTGGTCGCGGGGATCGTCTTCCACGCCGATTTCGGCGACCAGATGCAGTCGATCATGTTCATGAAGAACCTGGCGATTACCGGCGGCCTGCTGGTGCTCGCCACCTTCGGTCCGGGGGCGCTGTCGCTCGACGCGCGGCGCGAGCCGATTGCTGCTGTTGCGTGATTCGCGAAAGCCCGGGCCAGTCAGGCCCGGGCATGCCTTCCGCCGGGCTTGACTTTCCTGTTTATGGAATGTTGAGACTGGCTTCGCTCAAGGGGCGATGCAACGGCTACGGAGCATGTCGCAGCCATGCATGATCATTCCGCGCAACTGCCGCACAGTAGCCGGGCTCTCGGTATCTCCGCCTGGCTGACCGGCATCTACTTCATTATCGAACTGGCTATCGGCATATACACCGGATCGGTGGCCGTCCTATCCGATGCGTTTCACACCTTCTCGGCCGTAGGCGGTGTGCTGCTGGCGATGGTCGCAGCCCGTATCGCCAAGCGCCCTTCCGGCCCGGACAGGACGTTCGGCTGGTACCGAGCGGAAGTGATCGGCGCCCTGCTCAACGGCGCGTTCCTCCTCGCCATGGCGATCTTCGTAATCTGGATGGGCGCGATGCGGCTCTCCGCTCCGATCGATTTGCCGACGACTCCCATGTTGATCGCCGCTGCAGGCGGGCTGTTTACGGAGTTCATCGCACTTTACCTCCTTTACAGGCACCAGGGCGGCGACCTCAACGTGCGGGGTGCCTATTGGCATATCATCCAGACCTTTGTCGGCAGTGTCATCATCATCGTCGTTGCTGTCGTGATCCGGTTGACTGGCTTCCTGCTCATCGATCCGCTGCTCGGGATGGCGTTCGGCGTTGTCCTGCTCTGGGCGTCCTGGGGAATCATGCGTGATGCGGTATTCGTCCTGATGGAGGGGGCGCCGCCGGGCGTCGATCTTGCCGCACTGGTCGACCGCATCAGCCGACTGGACGGCGTCGCCGACGTTCATCACGTCCACGGCTGGTCGCTGACGTCAAACAGGCACGTCTTTTCCGCCCACGTCCGCATGCCGGCCGAAAGCGGCGCGTTGGAACAGGACGAGCTTCTGAAGACGGCCTACAGGCTCGCCACCGAGGAACACGGGTTCTTCTTTGCAACCATCCAGGTCGAAACCGCCTGTCTCGACGAGACGAAGGCGAGAGATATCGACGTGCCATTCCAGCCGCGGTCGGATCTCGGGCGTTCCCATTGACCCACCACCGACGGACAGCACGGACATGCCACAACCGATGAACTAAACTCGATACGGAGGCCTAACGATGATGAGCGACGGACATTGGAGCGGATGGGGCGGCATGCTGTTCGGCCCGTTCGGCATGCTGGCGGGCCTTGTTCTGCTGATAATCGTGATTGTCGTAGTCGTTCGCGCCCTTGACCGCTGAAGCCCGCAAACAGTTTGCCTTTCAATGAGAAAG
>DATHRP010000248.1:0-4804 GCA_035465195.1 Afifellaceae bacterium
GAGAGCGGCTGCGGCAAGTCCACGTTCGCCAAGGTGCTGATGGGCCTGGAAGATGCGACCGGCGGCGAGGTAATCCTCGGCAACCTGGAGCTTGGCGACCTGCCGGTCGACCGACGCAGTCCGGAGACGATCGCCAAGCTGCAGATGGTTTTCCAGAACCCGTTCGACACCCTCAATCCGAGCCACACGGTTGGCGGTCAGATCGCCCGCGTGATCCGCAAGTTCGGCGTCGAAACCGACGAGGACAAGATCAACGAGCGGGTGCTGGAGCTGCTCGATATCGTCAAGCTGCCGCGCGATTTCGCCAAGCGCCGGCCGCGCCAGCTCTCCGGCGGCCAGAAGCAGCGCGTCGGTATCGCCCGCGCCTTCGCCGGCAACCCGGCCGTGGTGATCGCCGACGAGCCGGTTTCCGCGCTGGACGTTTCGGTGCAGGCGGCGGTGACCGACCTGCTCATGGATATCCAGCGCGAGAACCGCACGACGCTCCTGTTCATCAGCCACGATCTCTCCGTCGTGCGCTATCTCGCCGACCGCATTGTCGTCATGTATCTCGGCCGCATCATGGAGCAGGGCACGACGGACGAGATCTTCGCGCCGCCCTACCATCCCTATACCGAGGCTCTGCTTTCGGCCGTGCCGATCGCCGACACCCATGTCAAGAAGCGCCACGTGGTACTGACCGGCGAGATTCCCTCGCCGTCGAACCCACCCAGGGGCTGTCCGTTCTCCACGCGCTGCCCATACATGATGCCGGGCACCTGCGACGTCGACTTGCCGCCGATCCGTACGCCGTCGCCGGGCCATGAAATTCTCTGCCATCTGTCGGAAGAGGAGCTCGAGGCCATGGAACCGGTGATCGTCGTCGGCGACGACAGCAAATCGGGCTCAGGGGCTGATGTCACCGCCGTGCAGCTTGAGACCTCCGCCGGAGGCGAGGTCACCGCCAGGCTGGCCTCTGCGCCAGACGACGCTTCGCCGGAAGAACGCGCAGATGCCGTCGGCAAGCGGCCGGCCGGCCTGTCCGCACCGCGCGGAACCGGCGCGGATGACCTGACCCGGGTCAAGGGCATCGGCCCGGTCAACCAGACAAAGCTCAACGAACTCGGCATCTACCATTTCGACCAGATTGCCGCCTGGTCGCAGGCGGAGATCGACTGGGTCGGCGAGTTCCTGGCCTTCCCGGGCCGCATCGAGCGGGAAAACTGGGTTGCCCAGGCGGCGCTGCTGGCGCGCCAGACGGCGGGTTAGCGGGGCAACGGTATCAACGGCGCAGGCTGAGTTGCGGCCTGTCGTCGATCTCGCGGATCAGCTTGCGGGTCATCGCCTCGGTGAAGTCGTCGAAATCGTCGATGGCGATGACGAAGCTGTTGCGGCCGACGATCACGTTGTTGCGGTACCAGCGGTCCAGTTCTCCGTCCTCGTTGAGGATCGCCAGCCCGTTGATTGTCACCCTCCGCGACAATGCCATCGAGCGCGCCGTCGGCATGGTGACGACGATCTCGCGGGGCGGCGTTTCGCGGCCGTCGCCGGAGACGTCGACCACTTGCCGCGCGCCCTCGATGCCGTTGCGGTCGAACTTGCGCATGGCGACCGCGATACCGTCGCCGATGCCGGTGCCGCCGACGACACCGCGCGGCAGGCCGGCGGCCAGGTCGGCGAAGGCCGCGGCGTCCGCCTCGCTTTCGACAACCGTCCAGCCGGTCTCATACTTCGGCACGGTGGCGTCGGCCCACAGGACGATTGCAACGGCGATGCGTCCGCGATCCCCGCGCCGGATCGCCTGCATCACGCGCGGGTCGCGGAACGCGGACGCGATGCCGTCCATCTGCAGCCGGTATTCGCCGGGATCGACCGAACTGGAGGCATCGACGGCAAGCACGAGCTCGAGGTCGACGTCCAGCGGCTCGGCCGCACTCGCGGACATGAGGCCGCACAGGAGCAGACATGCAAAGAGTGGACGAAGCATCGTTTGAAGATAGGGCACCTGGCCGGTCGCCGACAGGAGAGGGTGCTGGACAATAGGCCGCAAAGGCCACAATCCGTTGGCATCCGGCCGGTCGCCCGTGATATGGCGCAGGCATAATCGTGAATACGCCGGAGACTGGTCATGGACATCAAGGCGCTCGAAGCCCGCTACGACGATATCAAGCGCCGCAATTGGCAGATAGACATCACCCGCGGCAAGCCGGCGCCGGAACAGCTCGATCTCAGCGACGGGATCCTGACCATTGTCGGCCCGGGCGACTGCATCGGCTCCGGCGGCGACGACTATCGCAATTACGGGATCGCCACCGGCATTCCGGAGGCGAAGGCGTTCTTCGCCGCATTTTTGGAGGTCGCGCCCGACGAGGTGATCGTCGGCGGCAATTCCAGCCTTAACCTGATGTACGACACTGTCGCCGGCGCCATGCTGTTCGGCCTGCCGGGCAGCGAGAGCCCGTGGAAGGACCAGCCGGGCATCAAGTTCCTCTGCCCGGTGCCGGGCTATGACCGGCATTTCTCCATCTGCGAGCGCCTCGGCATCGACATGATTCCGGTCGAGATGGGTGACGACGGGCCGGACATGGATGCGGTCGAGAGCCTTGTCGCCGCCGATGCCTCGATCAAGGGGATCTGGTGTGTTCCGAAATATTCCAACCCGACCGGCGTGACCTATTCCGACGCGGTGGTCGATCGTCTGGTCGCCATGAAGCCGGCGGCGCCTGATTTCCGCATCATGTGGGACAATGCCTACGCCTACCACCATCTCGGCGGCGGCCCCGCCCGCATCAAGAACATCCTGGAGGCCTGCAAGGCGGCCGGCTGTCCGGAGCGGCCGATCATATTCGGATCGACCTCCAAGATCAGCCACGCCGGCTCGGGCGTCGCCATGGTGGCGGGTTCGCGCGAGACGGTCGCCGACATGACGAAGAAAATGTTCTATTCGACCATCGGGCCGGACAAGATCAACCAGCTCCGCCATGTCCGCTTCTTCGGCGACCTCGACGGGCTGAAGGCGCACATGGACCGTCATGCCGCACTGATCGCGCCGAAATTCGAGGCGGTCGACGCCGTTCTGAAGCGCAATCTCGACGGCAAGGACCTTGCGACCTGGCGCAAGCCCGAAGGCGGCTATTTCATCAGCGTCGACGTGGTGGAGGGGTGCGCGGCCGAAACCGTGCGGCTCGCCGGCGAGGCCGGTGTCAAGCTTACCCCGGCCGGCGCAACGTTCCCCTATGGCCGCGACCCGCGCGACCGCAATATCCGGCTCGCACCGACCATGCCCTCGGTCGACGAGCTGGAGTCGGCGATGGGCGTCTTCTGCACCTGCCTGGAGCTGGCGGCGGCGCGGAAATCCGCGGGAAACTGATGCGGCCGCGGAGGCCGTGAAACCATTTGTTCATCATAACGATGTCTACTGTGGGTCGATAAACGAATCTTCAGATTGTCGCGACAGGTTCAGCCATTCGAAAAGGGTTAGCCACCTCGATTGGCCCACCGATTGACGCGGGGTAGAGATCCAATGGCGGTCACTGATCGTGCCGATAACGCGGAAGCTGCAGAAGAGCCGGTGGACGTGCCGGGAGACGTGAATGTCGCCGACTGGATTTCCGATCTGACATTCGACCAGATCGGCGAGGATGTGCGCCGCCACGCCCGCCGCTCATTGCTCGACCTGATCGGTGTCGCCGCAGCCGGCCGCAGCACGAAGAACGCCGAGATCGTCTGCAACTATGCCGAAAACCATTCCGGTGCCGGAAAGCACGGAGCCCGCATCCCGTTCGATGGCCGCCGTGTCTCGGTGCCTGGCGCTGCCATGGCCGGCGCCGCGATGATCGACTCGCTCGACGCCCATGACGGCCACCGGCTTGCCAAGGGTCATGCGGGCGTCGTCATCCTGCCGGCATTGCTTGCCATCAGCGACGAGATGGCGCCTTGTTCCGGTTCGGAGTTCGTCACCCGCTTCGTGATCGGCTACGAGATCGCCATCCGCTCGGGTATAGCGCTGCACGACAGCACCGAGGAATATCACACCTCCGGCGCATGGAATGCGATCGGCGCCGCCGCCCTGGTCGCGCGGGCGCTCGGCTTCGGCAAGGAGAAGACCCGTCACGCCATGGGCGCGGCCGAATATTACGGTCCCCGCAGCCCGATGATGCGCTGCATCGACTTCCCGACCATGGTCAAGGACGGCGCCACCTACGGCGCCCATGCCGGCGTCAGCGCCGCATTGCTTGCCGCCGACGGCTTCACCGGCGCGCCGGCGACGCTTGTCGAGGACGTGCTCTCCGAAACGGCCTGGAGCGACCTCGGCGATTCCTGGCGGATGAGCGAACAGTATCTCAAGCCCTGGCCGGTCTGCCGCTGGGCTCAGCCGGCCATGCAGGCCGCGCACGACATCCGCGACCGGATAGTAGGCAAGCCGATCGACCGCATCATCGTCGAGACGTTCGAGGAGGCATCGCGCCTAACGCCGACCCATCCGGAAGACACCGAGACCGCGCAATATTCGCTGCCGTTCCCGGTCGCCGCCATGCTGCTGCACGGCAAGGTCGACGCAAAGACCGTGACCGAGGGACTGAACGATCCCAAGGTCCATGCGCTCGCCGAGCGTGTCGAGTTCAACGTCAGCCAGAGCCTCAACTCCGCCTTCCCGGCATCGCGCAGGGCACGCGTGATCATCATCCTCCAGGACGGCGAGGTCGTCGAAAGCGCGGCGGTCGAAGCCGCCGGCGATCCCGACAAGCCGCTGTCGGACGCCGATGTGGTCAACAAGTTCCTCGATTATGCCGGCCCGCGCATCGGCAAGCTGCAGGCGGTGACG
>DATHRP010000249.1:0-7057 GCA_035465195.1 Afifellaceae bacterium
CCGCGGCAACGATAAAACCGACAACGCCAGGTTTTTCAGACAATGCCACGAATCCTTTCGTTGCCCTGAACTGTCGGTATGGCACGATGGGCAAACCTGCCCCGCTATTCCGCTAGGTTTGCAGAATCCGCCCGGGGCTAAAATAGCGCACCGCGCGCCGCGACGGGCCAGACGCATTCGACATGGCCCCCCGCGCCGTCCTTCATTCCGCGGACCCCGACATACCAGTCGTGCAGATTGACCGACGGGTCGCAGTGGCCAGGCACCAGCAGGACCTTTTCGCCGAGCGCCGGATTTCCGCCGCCTGACAGATCGAGCACGCCGTGCTCGTCGGAGGCGCCGACATATTTCGCTCCGGGCTGTCCGTGGGTTGACGGCAGCCCACTGTCGACGCTGAAAGTCTTCAGCCCGGCATCGACAACGGCGCGCGCTGGAGCAGGCCGGCTCATCACCGTCGCCAGCACGAACAGCGCATGTTCGAAAGATGCCGCGCCCTCCCCGCCCCGGTTCCGCGCATAGTCGGCGTCGAGGAAGACATAGGAACCGACCTGCAGTTCGTTGTAGAGACCGCTTGCGCCCTCGAGATAGAACGTCCCCGTTCCCGCGCCGCCGATCGTCCGGCACGCAAGTCCGGCCCCGCTCACCAGATCGACCGTCTCGCGCGTGTGTGCGGTTGCCTTTTTGATCGCGGTCCGGCGCTGGTCCGGGTCGCGGATGTGCTGGGCGGCGCCGTGATAGGCCTGCAGCCCCGCGAACTGCAGCTGCGGATGATCGGCGACGCGCCTTGCCAGATCAAGCGCCTCAAGTCCGGGCGCCACGCCGCACCGGCCGGCGCCAACATCGATCTCCACAAGGACGTCAATTTCCGCACCGAACATTTCAGCGGCCTCGCCGAGCGCGGCGACGCCAGCCTCGTGATCGACACAGACCGCGATCCTCGCCTGGCAGGCGAGGGCCGCCAGCCGTCGCAGCTTGGGCGCGCCGATCACCTGGTTGCTGACAAGCACGTCGTCGACGCCGCCCGCCACCATGATTTCCGCTTCCGAGACCTTCTGGCAGCAGATGCCAACCGCGCCGAGCGCGATCTGTCGCCGGGCGATCACCGGACTCTTGTGGGTCTTGGCGTGCGGTCTCAGCCGCACGCCGAGCCGCTGTCCGAAACCGGCCATTTGTTCGAGATTGCGTTCGAAGGCATCGAGATCGATGACAAGCGCCGGCGTGTCGATCTCCGAAAGGCTCATGCCGGCTTCGGCAGGCGGATTTGCCACCATGATCATCCTCCGCGAATCAGTGCCGTTTCACCACGAACCTGCACCATCTGTTAACCGAAAATTAACCATGAATACGCTTTCCGCAGATGGCGAATAACGGGCCCCGGGTGCCGTTACGGAATGAGGGATATCCCGGATCAGCTGCAGAACCGCCGAAATCCTTGAACTTGGCTGCTTTTTGCCGCCTCTGCCGCGAAAATGCCGGATCGGAGACCGGCCGAGAACGTGGCTTTCCTCATACATGTTAATGATGCAGCGCACCAAATTATTGATTTTCTACGAGTTTTAATATATATAGGTCCAATCGAACCAGCCGTACGAACAAGGGTTTACCCGTTCAGGATTGTCGTAAAGTCATCGCCGTGGTTGCATTTCAGGCTCGGCGGTGCCGAATTTGCGCCTGAATCCCTGACTTGCGGGTCCGGATTTGCCGGCAATGCGGAAGTAACCCTTCGAAATGTGGCTCGCCCGGACAAGGCGAGGTTCGGATATTTAGGACCTTAAACGCTGTCACTTCAGGAGTCTTAAGCGTATGTCATCAAAAAAGACGGTACAACGTCAGGGTTTCAAGACAAGCGAAAGCGTCGTCTATCCGTCCCACGGTGTCGGCAAGATCATCGACATCGAAGAGCAGGAAGTTGCCGGGATGAAGATGGAGTTGTTCGTTATCCACTTCGAGAAGGACAAGATGACGCTTAAGGTTCCGGTGGTGAAGGCGGAATCGGTTGGCATGCGCAAGCTGGCCGACGAAAAGGTCGTGGCCAAGGCGATCGAGACAGTCAAAGGCCGTGCCCGGGTCAAGCGGACCATGTGGAGCCGCCGAGCACAGGAATATGAAGCGAAGATCAATTCCGGCGACCTGATTTCGATTTCCGAGGTCGTGCGCGATCTCTACCGCTCGGAAGACCAGCCCGAGCCGTCCTACTCGGAGCGGCAGCTCTACGAGGCGGCTATCGATCGGATGTCGCGGGAAGTCGCTTCGGTGGAAAAGATGTCCGAGGGCGATGCGATCACCAAGATCGAGAAGCTCATCGAATCGAGCCCGAAGCGCAAGCGGGCTGCCCAGGCCGCGGCCGACGACAGCGAGGCCGAAGCGGCGTAAAATTCGCGATATTTGCCTAAAAATTAAACAACCCGGCCTTCAGGGCCGGGTTTTTTGATGAAATATGAAACCGATTTGGCTTCCCGAACGTATATTCACCGGTCACAATGAAATGTGACGGGCGACATGGTTCACAATGGAGCAATTCATGTCGGACTCATCGGACTCCAGGCGGCATATCGTCCGCGCTGCCATGAAGGCGCCCTACCTTGAGCGCCAGGAAGAACACGACCTTGCCGTTCGGTGGAAAGACTCGCAGGACCAGGAGGCCCTGCACCGCCTGACGTCGGCGCACATGCGGCTGGCGATTTCCATCGCCGCACGCTTCAGGAATTTCGGTCTGCCGATGACGGACCTGATCCAGGAAGGCCATGTCGGGCTCCTGGAAGCGGCCGCCCGTTTCGAACCGGAACGTGAAGTACGGTTTTCCACCTATGCGACATGGTGGATCCGTGCGTCGATCCAGGATTACATCCTTCGCAACTGGTCGATCGTCCGCGGCGGCACGTCGTCCACCCAGAAAGCGCTCTTCTTCAATCTTCGGCGCCTGCGCGCCCGGCTATCCAAGGGCTCGGAGCGGATGAACGACCCGGACCTCTATTCCGAGATCGCGCTGGCGATCGGCGTTTCTCCGAAAGACGTGGCGCTGATGGATTCCAGGCTTTCCGGCCCCGATGCATCGCTCAATGCCCCGATCATGGAATCCGACGGCAACAGTGCCGACCGGCAGGATTTCATACCGAGCCTCGACCCCCTTCAGGATGAGATCGTCGGCGACGAGATCGACCGCGAGCGGCGTACGGAGTGGCTCAACGAGGCTCTCGGTGTGCTCAACGAGCGCGAATTGAAGATCATCCGCGAACGGCGGCTCGACGAGGACGGGGCGACGCTGGAAGCGCTCGGCGACAAGCTCGGCATATCGAAGGAGCGGGTCCGCCAGATCGAGAGCCGTGCGATGGAGAAACTCCGCGACGCGCTGGTGACCAGCGAACGCGACAGTTCCGCATACATCTGAACGGCAGCGCCCCGGAAATCGGGAGAAAACAGAAAGCCGCGGCAACCGCCGCGGCTTTTGGCTTTTTACGCCTGCCCGAGACGGTCAGGCCGGGATTTTCCAGCGCTTGAAGCTTTCCAGGTCGTCGAGCTTTTTCTGCGCCGCGCTGTGCTTTGCGAAATCTTCCGCAGCTTCGGTCAGTTCGTTCTGGGCGAGGCGCATTTCCTCTTCCAGCATGTCGGCGGTCAGGTCCTCCATCGGCACCGCCATATCCGCAAGCACGGTCAGCGCAGCCGGACTGATATCGGCGAAACCGCCCCGGATGAAGATCTCCTGTACGCTCCCGCCTTCGTCGGTGACTTCCAGCAGGCCCGGCTTCAGCGTGGTCATCACCGGCGCATGATCGGCAAGCACAGTCATGTAGCCCTCCGATCCGGGCACGACGACCTGGCTGACCGACTGCGACATCAAGAGCCGCTCGGGCGATACGAGATCGAACTGAAAGGCTTCAGCCATGTCTGATCCTCAACGCGTGACCGGTTACGCCGCCTCGGCGAGCTTCTGCGCCTTCTCGACGGCTTCCTCGATCGTTCCGACCATATAGAAGGCCGCTTCCGGCAGATGGTCGTACTCGCCCTCGACGAGACCCTTGAAGCCCTTGATCGTGTCTTCCAGGTCGACCAGCTTGCCGGGCGAACCGGTAAAGACTTCCGCGACGAAGAACGGCTGCGACAGGAAGCGCTCGATCTTGCGCGCACGTGCCACCGCCAGCTTGTCGTCTTCGGAAAGCTCGTCCATGCCGAGAATGGCAATGATGTCCTGCAGCGCCTTGTAGCGCTGCAGCACCTCCTGCACCCGGCGTGCCACATCGTAGTGCTCCTGGCCGATGATCATCGGGTCGAGCATGCGCGACGTCGAATCGAGCGGGTCCACGGCGGGATAGATGCCCTTCTCCGAAATCGCGCGCGACAGCACGGTCGTGGCGTCCAGGTGGGCGAACGATGTCGCCGGCGCCGGGTCGGTCAGGTCGTCGGCCGGGACGTAGATGGCCTGCACCGAGGTGATCGAGCCCCTGTTGGTGGTGGTGATCCGCTCCTGCAATGCACCCATATCAGTCGCCAGCGTCGGCTGGTAACCCACCGCCGAGGGAATACGGCCGAGAAGCGCCGACACTTCCGAGCCGGCCTGGGTGAAACGGAAGATATTGTCGACGAAGAACAGCACGTCCTGCCCCTGGTCGCGGAAATGTTCAGCCACCGTCAGGCCGGTCAGGCCGACGCGGGCGCGGGCACCCGGTGGTTCGTTCATCTGGCCGTAGACCAGCGCCGCCTTTGAACCCTCACCGCCGCCTTCCTTGTTCACGCCGGATTCGATCATCTCGTGATAAAGGTCGTTGCCCTCGCGCGTCCGTTCGCCGACGCCGGCGAACACGGAATAACCGCCGTGCGCCTTGGCGACGTTGTTGATCAGCTCCATGATCAGAACCGACTTGCCGACGCCGGCGCCGCCGAACAGGCCGATCTTGCCGCCCTTCGCGTACGGCGCAAGCAGGTCGACGACCTTGATGCCGGTGACCAAGATCTCCGCCTCGGTCGACTGGTCGACATAATCCGGGGCTGGCTGGTGAATGGCGCGCTTCGATTCCGTCTTCAGTTCGCCCACTTCGTCGACGGGCTCGCCGATCACGTTCATGATGCGGCCAAGCGTCTCGTCGCCGACCGGCACGGAAATCGGCGAGCCGGTGTCGACGACTTCCTGGCCGCGCACGAGACCTTCCGTCGTGTCCATGGCAATGGTGCGGACCGTGTTTTCGCCGAGATGCTGGGCGACTTCCAGGACAAGCCGGTTGCCGTGGTTGTCGGCCTCGAGCGCGTTCAGAATTGCCGGCAGATGTTCGGCGAAATGCACGTCGACGACGGCGCCGATGACCTGGCTGACGCGCCCGGCGACCTTCGATTGCTTTGCTGCTTTTGCCATTCCGTTTTTCCTCGTCGTGGCCGGCGAAGCGCTACAGCGCTTCCGCTCCGGAAATAATTTCGATCAGTTCCTTGGTGATCTGCGCCTGACGCTGGCGGTTGTAGCTCAGCGTCAGCCTGTCGATCATCTCGCCTGCATTGCGTGTTGCATTGTCCATGGCGCTCATCCGCGCGCCCTGTTCGGAGGCCGCGTTTTCCAGCAGCGCACGGAAGATCTGCACGGCGACATTGCGCGGCAGCAGGTCATCCAGGATTTCTTCCTCGCTCGGCTCGTATTCGTAGGCCGCACCGCTTCCGGACTGCTCATCTTCGTCTTCCGGCACTTCCGCGGGGATCATCTGGTGCACCGTCGGAACCTGGCTGATGACCGACTGGAAGCGCGAATAGAACAGCCGCGCGACATCGAATTCGCCGGCTTCGAACATCGCCAGCACCCTGTTGGCGACCGTCTTGGCCTCGTCGAACGAGATCTGCTTGACCGACCTGAAGTCGATCGTCTCGACGATCATCGCCGCGAAATCGCGTTTCAGGATATCGTAGCCCTTCTTGCCGACGCAGAGGATCTTGACAGTCTTGCCGTCGCGCATCAGCCGCCGGATTTCCTCTTTGGCAAGGCGGGCGATCGAGGAATTGAAGCCGCCGCAAAGGCCGCGCTCGGCGGTACAGACGACAAGCAGGTAGGTCTCGTCGTTGCCGGTACCGGAAATCAGCCGCGGAGCGCTGTCGGAGCCCGCCACCGACTTGGCGATGTTGGCGAGCACCGCGCCCATGCGCTCCGCATAGGGACGCGCGGCTTCCGCCGCCTCCTGCGCCCTGCGCAGCTTGGCGGCGGCAACCATCTGCATCGCCTTGGTGATCTTCTGCGTCGCCTTGACCGATGAAATCCGGTTGCGCAGATCCTTCAGGCTCGCCATCAGCCGCTACCCCGTACCTGACCGCTTACGCGAAATTCTTGGCGAACTTGTCGAGCACCGCCGTCAGCTTGTCGGTGATCTCGTCGGTCAGCGCGCCTTCGTTGCGGATCTGGTCGAGAAGGTCCTGGTTCTCGTTGCGCAAGATGGCCAGCAGGCCGCTCTCGAATGCACGGATCTGGCTGACCTCGATCTCGTCGAGATAACCCTTCACGCCGGCAAAGATCACGCAGACCTGTTCTTCCGTCTTCAGCGGCGAGAATTGCGGCTGCTTCAGCAGTTCCGTCAAACGCGCACCGCGGTTGAGCAGGCGCTGCGTCGCCGCGTCGAGGTCGGAACCGAACTGGGCGAACGCCGCCATCTCACGGTACTGCGCCAGCTCGCCCTTGATCGAGCCTGCAACCTGCTTCATCGCCTTGATCTGGGCGGCCGATCCGACGCGCGATACCGAGAGGCCGACGTTCACGGCCGGACGGATGCCCTGGTAGAACAGGTCGGTTTCCAGGAAGATCTGCCCGTCGGTGATCGAAATCACGTTGGTCGGAATGTAGGCCGACACGTCGTTGGCCTGGGTCTCGATGACCGGCAGCGCGGTCAGCGAACCGGCGCCGTTGTCCTCATTCAGCTTGGCGGCGCGTTCCAGGAGCCGCGAATGCAGGTAAAAGACATCGCCCGGGAACGCCTCGCGGCCGGGCGGGCGGCGCAGCAGCAGCGACATCTGGCGATACGCCACCGCCTGCTTCGACAGATCGTCATAGCCGATCAGCGCATGCATGCCGTTGTCGCGGAAATATTCACCCATG
>DATHRP010000250.1:0-3922 GCA_035465195.1 Afifellaceae bacterium
CGACAAGGTGCTGGGGCTCGAATTCGCGACGATCCCACAGATGTTGGCAATCCTCAAGCGGACCTACTGCTCGACACTCGGGATAGAGTTCATGCACATTTCGGACCCGCACGAGAAGGGCTGGATCCAGCAGCGGATCGAGGGGCCGGACAAGGAGATTTCCTTCACCACGGAAGGCAAGCGGGCGATCCTCAACAAGCTGATCGAGGCGGACGGTTTCGAGAAGTTCATCGACATCAAATATACCGGCACCAAGCGTTTCGGCCTCGACGGCGGCGAGGCCGTCGTGCCGGCGCTGGAGCAGATCATCAAGCGTGGCGGCGCGCTCGGCGTGAAGGAGATCGTACTGGGCATGGCCCATCGCGGGCGGCTCAACGTGCTGGCACAGGTCATGGGCAAGCCGCACCGGGCGATCTTCAATGAATTCAAGGGCGGTTCGTTCCAGCCCGACGACGTGGAAGGATCGGGCGACGTCAAGTATCATCTCGGCGCTTCCTCGGACCGAACGTTCGACGACAACAACGTCCATCTTTCGCTGACCGCCAATCCTTCGCACCTGGAGATCGTCGATCCGGTGGTGCTCGGCAAGGCGCGCGCCAAGCAGGATCAGATCGAGACGAAGGACGATACCGGCGCGCGATCACGCACGTCGGTGCTTCCTCTGCTGCTTCACGGCGACGCCGCGTTCGCGGGGCAGGGCGTGGTCGCGGAATGTTTCGGACTGTCCGGCCTGCGCGGGCACAAGACCGGCGGATCGATCCATTTCATCATCAACAACCAGATCGGCTTCACGACGAATCCGCGCTTCTCGCGGTCTTCTCCCTATCCCTCCGATGTCGCCAAGATGATCGAAGCGCCGATCTTCCACGTCAACGGCGACGATCCGGAGGCGGTGGTGTTCGCTGCGAAGGTGGCGACCGAGTTCCGCCAGGAATTCCGCAAGCCTGTCGTCATCGACATGTTCTGCTACCGTCGCTTCGGCCACAATGAGGGCGACGAGCCGTCGTTCACCCAGCCGATCATGTACAAGGCGATCCGCAGCCATCCGACGACGCTGGAAATCTATGCCCGCAAGCTGATCGACGAGGGGCTGGTGACGGCCGAGGATGTCGAGAAGCAGAAGGCAGACTGGCGTGTCCATCTGGAACAGGAATTCGAGATCGGGGAAGACTACAAGCCGAACAAGGCCGACTGGCTGGACGGCGCGTGGTCGGGGCTGACGACGCCGATCACCGGCGATGAACGGCGCGTCGGCGATACCGGCGTGGCGATCGGGACGCTGAAGGAAATCGGGGCCGGCCTCGTGTCGGTTCCTGCCGACTTCAAGGTGCATCGGACGATCCAGCGCTTTCTCGACAATCGGAAGAAGATGATCGAGACCGGCGAGAATATCGACTGGGCGACGGCCGAGGCGCTGGCTTTCGGGTCGCTGATGCGCGAGGGCTACGACATCCGCCTGTCCGGCCAGGATGTCGAGCGCGGAACCTTCTCGCAACGCCATTCTGTTCTCTACGACCAGGAGACCGAAGAGCGCTATGTGCCGCTGAACAGCGTCGCCGGCGACCAGAAGACGGAATACGAGGTGATCAACTCGATGCTGTCGGAAGAGGCGGTGCTCGGGTTCGAATACGGCTATTCGCTTTCCGAGCCGAAGACGCTGACGCTCTGGGAGGCACAGTTCGGAGATTTCGCCAACGGCGCACAGGTCGTGTTCGACCAGTTCATTTCCTCAGGCGAGCGCAAATGGCTGCGAATGTCCGGCCTCGTCTGCCTGTTGCCGCATGGCTACGAGGGACAGGGCCCGGAACATTCGTCGGCGCGGATTGAACGGTTCCTGCAGATGTGCGCCGAAGACAATATGCAGGTCGCCAACTGCACGACCCCGTCGAACTATTTCCATATCCTGCGGCGGCAGATGCACCGTTCGTTCCGCAAGCCGCTCATCCTGATGACACCGAAATCCCTTCTCCGGCACAAGCGCGCGGTTTCGCGGCTCGACGAGATGGGCGACGGCTCGACCTTCCACCGGCTGCTCTATGACGATGCGCAGATGCTCGAAGGCCAGCCGATCAAGCTGGTGAAGGACGAGAAGATCCGCCGTGTCGTGCTGTGTTCCGGAAAGGTCTATTTCGACCTTTACGAGGAACGCGAGGCGCGCGGGATCGACGACATATACCTGATGCGCGTCGAGCAACTCTATCCGTTCCCGATGAAGGCGCTCAGCGACGAGCTCGTGCGGTTCAAGTCGGCGGAGGTGCTCTGGTGCCAGGAAGAGCCGCAGAACATGGGCAGCTGGACCTTCGTGGAGCCACGCATCACGGCGGTCCTGGCGATGGCCGGACGCGAGGGTGAACGGCCGCGCTATGCCGGCCGCGCCGCGTCCGCGGCAACGGCCACCGGGTTGATGTCGAAGCACGAATCACAGCGCCGGCAGTTGCTGGAAGACGCGTTGGGAGACTGATATCCGGCCGGCACCGCCAGCGGTACCGGCCGATGAAACGGGATACCGGGAAGGCGGAAATGGGAACAGAGATCAAAGTGCCGACGCTGGGTGAATCGGTCACCGAAGCAACAGTCGGCCAATGGTTCAAGAGCGAGGGCGATGCCGTCGCCCAGGATGAGCCGCTCGTCGAACTGGAAACCGACAAGGTGACGATCGAAGTGCCGGCTCCCGCGTCCGGCACCCTGGAATCGATCGCGGTGAAGGACGGCGAGACCGTCGCCGTCGGCGCGTTGCTCGGCATGCTGGCCGAAGGCGCGGGAGCACCGTCCGCGGCCAAGGAGAAAAAGCCGGAACCGGCAGCCGGCAACGGGGCCGCGAAGGCGGAAACGACGGAGCCGGCCAAGGCGGCGGAGATGCCGCCCGCGCCGGCCGCCCGCAAGATGATGGACGAGAAGGGACTATCCGCCGGCGAGGTCGCCGGCAGCGGCAAGCGAGGCCAGGTCCTGAAGGGCGATGTGCTGGAGGCACTGGCGAAGACCGGAGGATCGCCCGCTCCGGCGCCGGCGGCAGCGCGCTCGCCGTCTTCGGCGGATGACGAGGTTCGCGAGGAACGGGTGCGCATGACCAAGCTGCGCCAGACAATCGCGCGGCGCCTCAAGGACGCACAGAACACGGCCGCCATGCTGACCACATTCAACGAGGTCGACATGGGCGCGGTCATGGACCTGCGCAAGGCCTACAAGGACGTGTTCGAAAAGAAGCACAGCGTGAAGCTCGGCTTCATGGGCTTCTTCACCATGGCCGTCTGCCATGCGCTGAAGGAAGTGCCGGCCGTAAATGCCGAGATCGACGGCACCGACATCATCTACAAGAACTACTACCATGTCGGCGTCGCCGTCGGCACCGACAAGGGGCTCGTCGTCCCCGTTGTGCGCGACGCGGACCGCATGAGCATCGCCGAGATCGAAAAGGAAATCGGCAATCTGGGGCGCAAGGCGCGCGACGGCGAACTCAGCCTCGCCGACATGCAGGGCGGCACCTTCACCATTTCCAACGGCGGCATATACGGGTCGCTGATGTCGACGCCGATCCTCAACGCGCCACAATCGGGCATCCTCGGCATGCACAAGATCCAGGAGCGGCCCGTGGTCGTGGGCGGTGAGGTCAAGGTGCGGCCGATGATGTACCTGGCGCTCTCCTACGACCACCGGATCGTCGACGGCAAGGAGGCGGTGACCTTCCTGGTGCGCGTCAAGGAGAGCCTGGAAGACCCGCAGAGGCTAGTCCTGGACCTCTAGCAATGGCCGATCCGGCAGGACGTTAGGGGGCACGATGGCCGGCGTAGCAATCATCACCGCAGGCAGCCGCGGCATCGGTGCCGCGACGGCCCGCTGCCTCGCCGCGGCAGGCTACGATATCTGCGTCAACTATGCCGGCGACGAGGCCGCCGCACGCGCGGTCGCCGACGATGTCGAGAAG
>DATHRP010000251.1:0-2718 GCA_035465195.1 Afifellaceae bacterium
CCTCGTCTTCGAAGTACATGCGCGTGTGGAGGCCGATATTGATGCCGCGGGCAACGATCCAGAATGTCACGTGCGGCGCCATCAGCCGGCCGTCGCGGAACGGCACCCTGCCAGGCTTGATCGTCTGGAAGACATATTGACCCGAGTCCATATCGGTCGGGCAGCGGCCCCAGCCGGAGAAGTTCGGGTCCGCGTCGCCGCGCAGTTCCTGGGTGCTGTTATAGAGCCCGTCGGCATCCGCCTGCCAGATCTCCAGCAGCGCGTCGCGCAGCGGATTGCCGCTGCCGTCTATGACTTTTCCGGTAATGGCGATCCGCTCGCCGCGGGTCTTGTCGTTGACCATCTCGGACCCGAGATCGGCGTAATAAATGCCTTCGATCCCGGTAAATAACGGTGTGCAGCCGATATGAACATAGGGTCCGGCGGTCTGCGACGGAGATTCCTTCAGTCGGCCAAGGTCCGGTGTCATCAATTGCCCTCCATCCGGTTCTCGAACATGGTCGAGCGGCGGCCGCGCAGTACGATGTCGAACTTGTAGGCGCGGGCGTCCATCGGGATCGTGTTGGACATGTCTAGGGGGGCGATGAGACTCTCGATCGCCTTGCGGTCGGGGATCGTGTTGACGATCGGGCAGATCCAGATCAGCGGGTCGCCTTCGAAATACATCTGCGTGATCAGCCGCTGCGCAAATCCATGACCGAACACCGAAAAGTGGATATGCGCCGGACGCCAGTCATTGACGCCGTTCGGCCAAGGATAAGGGCCCGGCTTGATGGTCCGGAACCGGTAATAGCCGTCCTCGTCGGTTATCATGCGGCCGCAGCCGCCGAAATTCGGATCGAGCGGCGCCAGATAGGTTTCCTTCTTGTGCCGGTAGCGGCCGCCGGCATTGGCCTGCCAGACCTCCACCAGCGCGCCGGCGACGCCGCGGCCGTCCTCGTCGAGCACGCGGCCGTGCACGATGATGCGCTGGCCGATCGGATCGCCGTCCTTGGCGAAGTTGCGGATAAGGTCGTCGTCCAACTCGCCGATCATGTCGTGGCCGAATACCGGCCCGGTGATCTCAGAAATCGTATTGTCGAGTGAAAGCAGCGCGTTGCGCGGCGAACGCAGGACGGTCGTCTTGTAGCCGGGCGAAAAGGCCGGCGGATGCCATGTCCGGTCGCGCTGATAGAATGAGCCGCCATGCGGCGCCTTATTCGACATTGTCTCCTCCATTGGCTTTTCGGCCGTTGTCCCCGGCCGCATCCATGTCCTCGAATGTCTGTTTGATGATCTTGATGGCGTGATTGGCCGCCGGAACGCCGGCATAGACCGCAACGTGTAGCATCGCTTCCTGGATATCTTCGCGCGTAGCGCCTGTGTTGACGGTGGCGCGCACATGCATAGCCACCTCTTCATAGTGGCCAAGGGCGGCCAGCAGCGCGATCGTCACCATCGACCGCTCGCGCTTGCTCCAATGCGGCCGAGACCAGACCGAGCCCCAGGCGGTTTCGGTGATAAGCCGCTGGAACGGCTCGTCGAACGGCGTCTTGCCGGCTTCGGCGGCATCGACATGGGCGTCGCCCAGCACGGCGCGGCGCACAGCCATGCCTCTTTCGAGGCGTTCGTTGGCGTCCACCATCATGTTATCATCAGCCATGCCTCATTATTGCTTCAGTTTTTTGGTTATGTAAAATGAGCAATTATCCGTTTTGTATAACCATACGGGTATAGGATATGCCGTCGGG
Organism: Afifellaceae bacterium; assembly: GCA_035465195.1. GTDB lineage: Bacteria > Pseudomonadota > Alphaproteobacteria > Rhizobiales > Afifellaceae > CAMYKZ01. The sequence continues at coordinate 1,731 of DATHRP010000251.1, forward strand.
CCTCGATTCGCGCATCAAATTCAGACATTTGCTGTGTTTTCTTGAGGTCGCCAGGCAGGGCAGCGTCATCAACGCCGCAAATACTCTGTCGGTCAGCCAGCCCGCCGTATCCAAGACCCTCCGCGAATTGGAGGAGACGCTCGACGTCAAGCTGTTCGACCGCACCGGCCGCGGCATCCAGCTCAGCCGGTTCGGCGAGGTTTTCCTGCGTTATGCGGGCGCCAGCGTCACGGCGCTGCGCCAAGGCGTGGAATCGCTCGCCCAGGCGCGCACGGCCGGCGGCCTGACCATCTCCGTCGGCGCATTGCCCACCGTCTCGTCCGGCGTGCTGCCGAACGCGGTGCGGCTATTCAAGCAGGATGCGACGGGCACGATCGTCCGGGTCGTCACCGGAGAGAACGAGGCGCTGCGCTCACTGCTCAGGATCGGCGAGCTCGATCTCGTCGTCGGCCGGCTCGGCGTGCCGGAGAATATGAGCGGGCTGTCGTTCGAATATCTCTTTTCCGACCATATCGGCTTCTTCGTCCGGCCGGACCATCCGCTCCTGCAACTCGACCCCTTCGATCTTGCGGCAATCAGCGACTACACAGTACTGATGCCGACGGAAAAAGCGGCGATCCGGCCAATCGTCGAGCAGTTCCTGGTGGCCAGCGGCCTGCCCACGCCGCCCGACCACCTGGAAACCGTGTCGCCGGTCTTCGGGCGCAGCTATACGCGCAACTCCGATGCAGTGTGGATCATCTCGTCCGGCGTGGTCGCCGAAGACGTCGCCGACGGACTGTTGAAGGCACTACCCGTCGACACCTCCGACACGTTCGGACCGGTTGGCCTGACGACCCGCGCCGACACGCCGCTCAGCCTGCCGGCGCTGATGCTGATGCAGTCGATCCGGGAGGTCGCCGGCAGGACCGCGGGTTGATTTCCGTCAAGGCCGAACCTCCGGGTTCGGTGATTTCATCGCCGGTATCGAAATCCACAGCCGTTAGAG
>DATHRP010000252.1:0-3516 GCA_035465195.1 Afifellaceae bacterium
ACGCGGATTATGATTCCGCTGCTCTAACCAGCTGAGCTACCCCGCCATGGCCGGATACGGAACGCATCCGGACAATCGATGAGCCGGCGATATAGGACCGGACGCCGCCAGCGTCAAGCACGTTGACGAGCCGGCGGTTAACCGGGGAGCGCATGACGATCCGCCGGCGGTTTGCGCCCGCCGGTCAGGCGTCGTCCAGCGCCGCGCGCACCCTGGCGGCAACGCCCTCCGCATCCAGTCCGTAGTGGCGGTAGAGATGCGTCGGCGGGCCGAGCAGGGAATATTCGTCCGGCACCCCGATCCGGTGCAGCCGGCAGTGAAGCCCCTCCTCCGCGATCACTTCGGCGACCGCGCTACCGAATCCCGAACTGACATTGTGCTCCTCGGCGCTGATGACGAAGCCGTTGCGTTCGGCGGCACGGCGGACCGGCGCGCGGTCGAGCGGCTTGATGGAGTACATGTCGACCACCTCGAGCTCGATCCCCTCCTCCGCCAAAAGGCCTGCCGCCCCGACGCTCGCGGCAACGAGGTTGCCGATCGCCAGCACGGTGGCATGCCGCCCTTCCCGCACGACGTTCGACCCGCCGATCCACCAGGACGGCTCCTCCTCATAGACCGGTGTCTCGCGGCCGCGCCCGGCGCGGAAATAGATCGGCCCCTCATGCTCCATGGTCCAACGGAACGCGGCGCGGATCGCATTGCCGTCGCACGGCGCCATCACCGTCAGCCCGGCGAGCGCCCGCAGCGCGCCGATATCCTCGTTGCAATGGTGCGAGGTGCCGTAGAAGCCCATGGCGATGCCGGAATGGGTACCGATCATCCGCACATTGAGGCCGGGATAGCAGATATCGTTTCGGATGTTCTCAAGCCCCATCAGGGCGAGGAAGAAGGAATAGTTGGAGATCACCGGCAGGAAGCCGACGGTCGCCAGCCCCGCCGCCGCGCCGATCATGTTGCGCTCGGCGATGCCGAAATTGAAATAGCGGTCGGGATAGGCGCGGCCGAACGTGTGCACCTGGGTCGGCCGGCCCAGATCGGCGGTGCAGACGACCAGCTCCTCATGGCCCTCGATGGCGAGCTCGCGCAGGATGCGGCCGGTGGTGAGCTGCTGCGACAGGCCGAGCGAGGCTGCCATGTCCCAGCTCGCCTCGTCCTCCAGATCGCCGACGCGGCTCTCCGAAAGGTCGATCGCCGCCTTCATCTCGGCGTCCATGTAACTCATGCCGGGTGCCCGCGGCTGCGGCACGTATCGCCCCGCGCCGCTCATCCGATCGTCCCTTCCTGAACCTCGCGGTAGGCGCGCTCCAGGTCCTTCGGCCCGAGGAAGCCGAGATGCCATTCCCAGCCGCCTTCCATGAAAGAGACCCCCTTGCCGGCGATCGTATGGGCGAGCACGCAGGTCGGCCGGCCGTCCGGAGCGTTGAGCGCCTGGTCCAGCGCCCCTGCAACGGCCGCGATATCGTGGCCGTCTTCCAGTACCAGCGCGCGCCAACCGAACGCTTCCCATTTGTCCGCCAGCGGCTCGGTGTTCATGATGTCCTTCGGATCGCCGTCCGAGCCGGCACCGTTGATGTCGACGATGCCGACAAGGTTGTCGAGTTTCCAGTGGGCGGCGGAAACGGCCGCTTCCCAGATCTGGCCTTCAGCCTGTTCGCCGTCGCCCATCAGGCAGACCACGCGGGCCGGCGAATCCCTGCGCCGCAGGCCGGCCGCCATGCCGACCGCCACCGACAGGTTGTGGCCGATCGATCCCGACGAGAAATCGACGCCCGGCACCTTGCACATATCGGGATGATCGCCGAGCGGAGAGCCGAAGCGGGTATATTGGTCGAGCCATTCTTCAGGGAAGAAGCCGATATCGGCGAGCACCGGGAACAGGCCGATCGCCGCGTGGCCCTTGCCGAGGAGAAACCGGTCGCGATGCGCCCAGTCCGGCTCGTTGGCGTTGACATGCAGGAAGCGGTAATAGAGCGCAGCCAGGATCTCCGCCATTGAGAATACCGAGCCGTAGTGGCCGGAGCCGCAGATATCCGTCAGGCGCAGTGTCTCCAGCCGGATCATCCGGGCCTTTTCCCGGATTTCCTCCGTGGACATTTTTCGCACGTCCCGGCCTGCCATTGTCCCCCTCACTTTTTGGCTGATAATGCAGGCGTGCGGGGCGCAATGCAATTGCAGTATCCGATACAGCGTTCACGGGAGAGCACGCCGATGCTTCAAGGGGCATGATGATCGTTGTTATGGGCGTAGCAGGCTGCGGCAAGTCGAGCGTCGTTCAGGCCCTTGCCGAGAGACTCGGATGGCCGATACTGGAGGGCGACGCTTTCCACCCGCAGTCCAACAAGGACAAGATGGCGGGCGGGACACCGTTGACAGACGCGGACCGCTGGCCCTGGCTCGACGAGATCGCCGCCGAGATGCGCCGGCGCGATGCTGCGGGCGAAAACGCGGTCGTCGCCTGTTCGGCGCTGAAGCGCGCCTACCGCGACCGGCTGCGCCGTGGCGCGAGCGATGTCCGCTTCGTTCACCTGACCGGTTCACGCGCCGTCCACGAAAGACGGATCCGCTCGCGCACCGGCCATTTCATGCCGGCCTCGATGCTCGATAGCCAGCTTGCCACGCTGGAGGCTCCGGGCGGCGACGAAACCGCGATCGCCGTCGACATCGACCAGCCGCTGACATCAATGGTCGGGCAGGTTCTGGCATGGCTGGAACGCGAAAGCCCGGCGGGAACGCCAAGCTGAGAACGGAACAAGCGTGCGACAGTGGCCGCGGGCCGGTCAGGCTTCGGCCGACTTGCGGAACCTGAGCAGGGAGAACAGCCCCGCCGGCTTGACGAATTGCCGGCTCACCAGCGTCAGGTCCTTTTCTCCCATCACCGTGTCGACGGGAAATTCCGGCCGCCAGCCAAGCGCCTTGGAAAACGGCGCCGCCGTCTTTTCCACGAACCGCATGAAGCGGTCCTCGCTGCTGAAATGATTGAGGATGAGCACGTCGCCGCCCGGCTTGCAGACGCGCGAGAGCTCCGACATCACGGCGCGCGGATCGGGCACAACGGTCAGCACGTACATGGCCACGATGACATCGAAGGACCCGTCCTCGAAATCCATGTCGGTGGCGTCCATCTCCAGTACCGCCTCGACATTGCCCAATTTTTCGCGGGCGACCCGCTTGCGCGCTTTCGCCAGCATGGCCGAGCTGAGGTCTATGCCGGTGACGGAAACCGAAGCATCGTAGTTGGGCAGTGACATGCCGGTGCCGACGCCGACCTCAAGCACCCGGCCGCCGAGACTGTTGACCAGGGTCACGGCCTCCTTGCGGCCCCAGTCGGCGATCTTTCCGAAGGTATTGTCGTAAATCGGGGCCCAGCGTTTGTATGCCCGGCGTACCGCATCAGCTTCCATTTCAATCAAATCTGACACGGTATTCCCCTCTGGTGACTGGCGACCCGCTATGGAGATAGGCCCGCGCGGCAGGATTTTCAAACTGGCTTATCCACAAGGCACAATTATGGCGAGG
>DATHRP010000253.1:0-4961 GCA_035465195.1 Afifellaceae bacterium
TACCGCATTGGCCAGACGAGAACTTGACGCTGCACATCTTCACGCCCCAAGGTCTGTGAATGCGATCAGCCGTAATACGGTGGTACCCAAGAAAGACTCTTTTATCCTTTGCATGCCGAGCGATAAGCAATCGCGGTGGCCAGAAGCCGACGCCCCGGGAGCAAAAATCAAAAAAGAGAGGCCAAGATATGAGAGGACTTATCAGAACATGTTAAAAGAAGATCAACTCGAAAAGGTGGTGGCATCGCTTCTGGAGACCCACAGGACGAAGGTCCAGGGCATGCAGCCGTCGGTGATGTTTCCTGAGATCGAGATCGAGGATTCCTACAAGATCTCCTCGATCGTCGCCCAGCGGCGTGTCGAAGCGGGCGCGAAGATCGTTGGCCACAAGATCGGCCTGACGTCGAAGGCGATGCAGGCGGCCTCGAAGATTGACGAGCCGGATTTCGGATACCTGTTCGATGATCTCGTCCTCGACGACGGCGCCCAGGTTCCATTCGAATCCTTCTGCGTGCCGCGGGTCGAGCCGGAATTGACCTTCATCCTGAAGGAGCCGCTGACCGGTCCCGGCGTCGGGCTCATCGACGTAATGCGGGCGACCGAATGGGTCATCCCGTCGATCGAGATCATCGATGCGCGCATCGTCGAACCGCGCCGGATCTTCGACACCGTTGCTGACAATGGCGCGGCGGCCGGTATCGTGCTCGGCGGCCGGCCGGTGCGTCCGGAGGAGGTCGACCTCAGATGGGTCGGTGCGATCTTCCGGCGCAATTCGGAGATCGAGGAAACCGGCATCGCCGCTGGCGTGCTTGGCCATCCGGCAATGGCGATCGCCTGGCTCGCAAACAAGGTTGGCGCCTATGGCACCAGCCTGGAGCCTGGCCACCTGATGCTGTCAGGCAGCTTCACCAGGCCAGTCTGGGCGAACAAGGGCGACACGCTGAACGCCGATTTCGGGCCTCTCGGCTCGGTCGCCGTCCAGTTCGTCTGATCCCGGTCGGACACCGACGGTCTCGCGGCTCCTTTTCCGAAGCGGCGCCGAGGCGAATGTCATTTATTTATAGATTTAAGGGATAATCTGATTTGACGGCATACCTCGACCACTGACATCCTTGTCTCAAACGAAAGTCCGCGGCAGTCCGCCCTATGTTCGCACGCGTCGGACACTGCCGGGTGTCAACGATCATTTCCGGGAGGCAGTGCCGCTGATGGCGGGACATGATAAGGATTCTCCGCGGTCTTCCGAGGGCCATGCCGCTGCGGGCGATCACGGGCCGCACGCTCACGGGCACGCGCACGACCATGACCATGCGCACAGCCACGGGCTCCACGCCGACCCCGACCAGATCCACTTCAACGAGGCCGGCCACGCTTACATCCGGCACAGCTATCTCGAGCCGCGGCCCTTCGCCAGCCGCTCGTCGATCCGCCCGCAGCCGCTTTCCGACCTGCCACCGAACCTCGCCGAACATTTCGGCAGGATCGTTGCACGCAATGAAAAGGCCTTTGCCGAACCCTTTGTCGGCGTGACCACCGATGGCACTGTGGTGCCGGAGCTGTTCCACCTCGGCACGACCGGCATCACCTTGCAGCCCGTCGTCGATGCCGCGCGCGCCTTCCTCGGCACTCTTTCGCCGGCGGAACGGCAGCAGGCGAGCTTTCCAGTCGATTCCGTCGAGTGGCGCAAGTGGAGCAATGCCCACGCCAATCATTTCCGTCATGGCGTCTGCATGCACTACATGAGCGAGGATCAGCGCCGGGCGGCGCTCGACCTGTTGGCTGCAACCACCAGTGCCAGCGGCTACCAGGCGATGCGCGACGTGATGCGGCTCAACGAGCATGTGCTCGAGCTGACCGGACGGCCGGACGAATATGGCGAGTGGCACTATTTCGTCTCGATCTTCGGCGAGCCGTCGACGGAGAAGCCCTGGGGCTGGCAGCTCGACGGCCACCACCTGATCGTCAATTGCATGATGTTCGGTGACCAGATGGTGATGACGCCGACCTTCCTTGGCTCCGAACCGTGCTTTGCGGAATCCGGCAAGTTCAAGGGCCTGCGCGTCCTGGAGGCGGAGGAATCGCTCGGCCATGCGCTGATGTCCGCGCTTTCGGCAGAGCAGAGAGCACAGGCGATGATCGGCGACGTCCTGCCGAAGCAGATGTTCGCGGTGGCGCCCTGGGACAACCGAATAATCGAGCATCTCGGTATCCCGTTCGACGCGCTCGATGCGGACCAGAAGGATCGGCTCTACGCGCTGATCGAAACCTATACGGGCAGAATGCGGCCCGGCCATGCCGAGATCGAGTTCGAGACCGTGAAGCGCCATCTCGACCAGACGAAATTCGCCTGGATCGGCAGGTGCGACGACACCAGCCCGTTCTATTACCGCGTGCACAGTCCGGTGATCCTGATCGAATTCGACCACCAGGACGGCGTGGCGTTCGTCGGCGAGGAGCCGAGCCGCAGCCACATCCATACCGTCATCCGCACGCCGAACGGCAACGATTACGGGCGCGACCTGTTGCGCCAGCACTACCGGCAATACGAACATACCGACGCCGGCCGGCACCGCCCGCGAGACGCGGAGGAGACGGCCGATGACTGACATCGTCGAGACGAATGGCACCTTCGAATCGGGGGAGGTGACGCTCTTCTACCGGCATTTCGGCAAGCCGGGCGGATATCCGCTGCTGCTGCACCACGGTGCCAACTATTATGATTCCGCCGACTGGATCGATGTCGCGCGCGCGCTCGCGCGAGACCGGGAAGTAGTGATCTGCGACGCCAGGGGTTATGCCAATTCCACATGGAGCCCGACGAAGAACTATTCGGTCGACGCCGCTGTCGGCGATTCCATCAATGTCTGCGACCATTTCGGATGGGAGAAGACCGTCTTCGCCGGCCATTCCAGGGGCGGAGGCCTTTCGATCTTCCTGGCCGCGCATTTCCCCGAGCGGTGCGCCGGCCTCGTCATCATCGACCGCCCGCTGCATGCCCGCGTCGGCAAGGAGCGCTCGACCGACGGTAAGCCCCGGGTCGGCCGCCCGGTGAAGGTCTATGCCACGGTCGAGGAAGCGCTGGCGGCGACCAGCCGCGACACGGAGGCACGCGCGCATGAATTGGGAAGCGGCCGCGTCACGGAGTTCCTGAAACCGGTAGAAGGCGGATTTGCGATTTCCGGGCGTGATCCCGACCGTTCGAACACCATTCCGACGAAACCGGAAGGCTGGACCACTGCCTATCCGCACGAGGATCTCTGGGACACGTTAGCCATGGTCAGGGCGCCGACGCTTCTCGTGCGCGGCACCCGCTCCGACCGCTATCCGCCGGAGGCGCTGGAAAGGCTGGCGCGCGACTTTCCCGGCATCGAATGCGTCGCCGTCGATGCTGGCCACGATATTGCAGCCGCAGCACCCGACGCGCTTGTCCGGCATGTGACCCGTTTCCTACGGGAGAAGGTCGACGCCGGGGCCTGAGCTGCTTCATCCCGTCCAAACCAGTCGGAGGCCATTGTGGGAAAGATCATCGCGCGAAAACTGGACGAGGCCGAAGACGGACTGGCCGGCTATATCGCCCATCCGGACCGCGACATACCGGGCCCGGCCCTGCTGGTCATCCATCACAAACACAGCCTGTCCGCCGAACTTGTGATGGAGGCCTATGACTGGGCCGCGCGCGGATACACGGTAGTCATACCCGCCTTGTTCGTCATGGCCGGTTTCCGGGAGCCCTTCGTGCCGGGTTCCGGCCGCGAGATCCAGAAGCAGACCAGCGACCCGAAGTTTATCGCGATCATCCGTAAGGGCTGGGACATGCTGGCCGCCCGGTCGGACGTCGATGCCGGTCGGATCGGCGTGATCGGCTATTGCATGGGCGGGCGACTCGGCGTGCATTTCGTCGCGGCGACGCCCGAGGTGCGCTGCTTCGTTACCTATTATCCATCCATCAAGGACGAGCCGGAGACGGAGATCCGGCCGGTGCACGCTCTCAGGCCGGTGAAGGATATCCGGTGTCCGACCTTTGTCGTCTTCGGCGGTGATGACCGGGTGGTGCCCAACGACATGCAGATCCGCATCATGCAGACGTTGATGGAGAACGGTACGCCGTTCGAATGGCATTTCTATTCCCACGGCAAGCACGGCGCGGCGGCGCCGGCTTCGGACGGCTACCAGCCGGAACTGGCGCGCCGCATCCATCCGCTGGCCGCCGGGTTCCTGGCGCGCGAGCTTGGCGGTGCGCCCTGAACGGCCTGCCGCGGGTAATAAGCTTTTCGCATAGACAGACACCATCATCTTATTTGACCGAATAGTCTGGCACTTCGATACTGCCTTCTGCGGGCATCGGTCCCCGGTCGCGAACCGGGGTGGCCGGTCATTCCTCCGGATCTGGCAGCCGGACAATCCGGCACGCCGGTCCGGACGGCGAAAGATAATGAGCGTCCCAGAAGACGGGCGCCTTCAACCGGGAGGAACTGCAATGATCTTCGACGAGAATATGCTTGGCCGGCACGCTGTACTGGCGCTGTCGATTGCCGCTGCGCTGTCGTTTACCGCGCCGGGTGCGGCTGAGGCCGAATATCCGGAAAAGGCGATCGAGTTCATCGTGCCGTTCGGCGCCGGCGGCGGTTTCGACCGGTTGGCGCGCGCCCTCGCGGAGCCGCTGGAGAAGGAACTCGGCGTTCCGGTCGTCGTCAAGAATTCGCCGGGATCGGGCGGCCGCAAGGGCAGCATCGACCTGATCCGCTCCAAGCCGGACGGCTACACGATCGGCATGCCCCATTTCGTGCCGTTCATGACCGACCAGGCCCTGTTCGGCAAGGAGCCGGGACTGGACATCGGTGAATTCGAGGTGATCGCCATGGTCGCCGAGGCCAAGCACTTCATCTACGTGCCGGCATCCTCGTCGATTAAGTCGCTGGAGGATCTGAAGGCGGCGGGCGAGGTCAAGTTCACCAACACCG